>JBDTYC010000039.1:0-9588 GCA_040005815.1 Chloroflexota bacterium | reverse complement strand
TCGCCATCGGCTCCGACCATGCCGGCTTCGTCCTGAAGGGCGAGCTCTGCAGCCTCCTCGACGAGCTGCGGGTCGAGTACCGCGACTTCGGGACCTTCTCCACCGACGCGGTCGACTACCCCGATTTCGTCGCGCCGGTTGCCCGAGCCGTGTCGCGGGGCGACTACGAGCTGGGGATCGTCCTTGGTGGAAGCGGGACGGGCGAGGCGATCGTGGCAAACAAGGTCCGCGGCATCCGCTGCGTGCAGTGCACCAACCCGGTGGTCGCCCGCCTCGCACGCGAGCACAACGACGCGAATGTCATCGCCTTCGGCGCCCGGATCATCGGCACCGAGGTGGCGAAGGCCTGCCTGCGGGAGTTTCTGACGAGCCAGTTCACCAGCGGACGGCACGTCACCCGCCTCGAAAAGCTGGCGCACATCGAGGCCGAGGAGGCCGGGCGCTGAGCCTGGTCCTCGAGGATCGCGATCGGCTGATCCTGTCGGGCGCGTCCGGTGCCGGCGCAGCCCTGGCGATGCGCCTGGTGGTCCGCGCCGCTGAGGCGCTGGGTGCGGACCGGTTGATCCCGATCACTCGTGCTCACGTCGACTCATGCCTGTACCACGGCGAGGCGACCGTGGACTTCGCGGAGCGGCTGATCGAGGGCGGAGCGCAGGTGACGGTCCCGACGACGTTGAACGTCGGTGCACTGGACCTGCTACACCCGGAGCTGTGGCAGGGCGATCCGCGCGCTGCCGAGCGCGGCCGACTGCTGATGAGCCACTACCGATCGCTCGGTTGCCAGCCGACCTACACCTGCGCGCCGTACCAGCTGGCGGCTGCCCGGCCGGCTTTCGGCGAGCAGGTGGCGTGGGCCGAGTCGAACGCGATCGTATTCTGCAACAGCGTCCTCGGCGCCAGGACGGAGCGCTACGGCGACTTCACCGATATCGCCTGCGCGATCACCGGTCGAGTGCCTGACGCCGGTTTGCATCGGACCGATGCCCGCCGTGCGCTCCTCGTGGTCCGTCTTGGGAAAGATGTCCCGGCGGCACTCCTCGATGACGGCGCGTTCTACCCCGTCCTCGGGATCGTCCTTGGTCGGCGGGCCGGCAGCCGCGTCGCGGCGATTGACGGACTGCCGCCGGGACTGTCCGAGGAACGCCTGAAGGCGATTGGGGCCGCGGCGGCTTCCTCGGGCGCCGTGGCGATGTTCCATGCAGTGGGCTCGACCCCCGAGGCGCCGACGCTCGCGGCCGCCCTCAAGGATGGCGGGCCGGACGAGGTGGTCGAAATCGGGATGGGCGAGCTGCGAGCTGCCCGCGACGAGCTCACCGCCTCGGCCGGCGGGGCGCCGGTGGGGACGCCGATCGGCGCCGTTTCGTTGGGGACGCCGCACGCATCCCTTGCGGAGCTGCGGGCCGTGGAACGCGAGCTCGCCGGGGCGAGCCCCACTGGCGGAGTCGAGCTGCTCGTCTCGACCGGTCGCGGCCTTCTGTCGGAAGCGGAGGAAGAGGGGCTTGCCGGGCGGCTCCGCGCGCTCGGCGTCGAGCTGCTGGTCGACACCTGCAGCTACATCGCGCCCGTCCTGCGGTCGAGCCCCTTGCCCGTGATGACCGACTCGGGCAAGTGGGCGTTTTATGCCCCGGGAAACATCGGCGTCGAGGTCGTATTCGGATCGCTGCGCGAGTGCGTGCGATCCGCCGTGGAGGGCCGGGTGTGGCGGGACGATGCCCCGTGGGGGTCGGCGTGAAGGGAAGAGTCCTCGCCGACGGGGTCGCCAGCGGGCTGGCGTTGCGTCTCGACGAGCCGCTCTCCTTCTGGGGCGGAGTGGACCCCGGGACCGGTCAGATCATTGATGTGCGGCATCCGCAGCGGGGTATGTCGGTGACGGGTCGAGTCCTCGTCATGCCGTCGGTCCGGGGATCGTCCTCGTCGTCATCGGTTTTGGCGGAGACCGTTCGGGCTGGCTGCGCCCCGGCGGCGATCCTCCTGGGCGAGCCGGACCTGATCCTCGCGGTCGGCGCCGCCGTTGCCGAGGAGCTGTATGGCAGCCGCCTTCCGGTGCTGCATCTGCCGCTGGCGGACCTCGCGGGCATCCCCGAAGGCGCGACGGTCGCGATCGGCCACGGCGGGGAGGTCACGCTCCGCTCGCCGGTCTAGACTCGCACCGATCACCAACCGCCGCGTACGAGGCAGACCGATGGATCCATGGGCGCCCCTCGAGACCGAAGATCCCGAAATCTACCGCGTGGTTCGCGACGAGGAGGAGCGGACGCGCTCGAACCTGGAGCTGATCGCCTCGGAGAGCTACCCCTCGCTCGCCGTCCTGCAGGCAACCGGCTCGATCCTCACCGGCAAGTACGCGGAGGGGTATCCGGGTCGTCGCTATTACGGCGGCTGCGAGGTCGTGGACGTCGGCGAGGACCTCGCCCGGGAGCGCGCAAAGCAGCTCTTCGGTTCCGAGCACGTCAACGTGCAGCCCCACGCGGGCGCACAGGCCAACATGGCCGTGTACCACGCGCTGCTCGAGCGCGGCGACACGGTTCTGGGGCTGGCGCTCGACCAGGGCGGCCACTTGACCCACGGGTCGCCGGTCAACTTCAGCGGCCAGTACTACAACTTCGTCGCCTACCACGTCGACCGCGAGACACACCTGATCGACCTGGACGAGGTACGGGCCCTGGCCCGGGAGCATCGACCCAAGATGATCGTCACCGGTGCGACTGCCTACCCTCGCTTTTGGGACTTCGCGGCCTTCAGGGCCATCGCGGACGAGGTCGGCGCCTACCTGATGACCGACATGGCCCATTTCGCCGGCCTGGTGGCGGCCGATGTGCATCCCAGCCCGGTGCCGCATGCCCACGTCGTGACGACCACGACGCACAAGACGCTTCGAGGCCCGCGGGGCGGGATGATCCTGTGCATCGAGGAGCTGGCCAAGGCTATCGACAAGGCCGTGTTTCCAGCGCTGCAGGGCGGGCCGCTCGAGCACGTGATCGCCGCCAAAGCGGTTGCCTTCAAGCAGGCTATGAGCCCCGAGTTCCGTCGCGACGCGGAGCAGACGGTCGCGAATGCCAAGGCCCTGGCGGCCGGGCTGGTGCAGGCCGGAGCGGCGGTGGTGACCGGCGGGACCGATAACCACCTCATGCTCGTCGACGTGCGGCCGCTGGGGGTCACCGGCAAGGAGGCCGACCTGGCCCTCGGCGAGGTCCGCATCACCGTCAACCGCAACACGATCCCGTACGATCCGAACCCGCCGATGGTGGCCAGCGGGATCCGTGTCGGGACACCTGCAGTGACCGGCCGTGGCATGCACGAGGCTGAGATGGGCCAGGTGGCGCAGCTGATCGTCGATGGCATCGCGGCCCGCGGAGACGCCCTTGCGCAGGCCGCGATCCGCGACCGGGTGGCCGAGATCGTCGACCGCTTCCCAGTGCCCGGCCTGCCACAGACGCTGGTCGCCGGCCCCGCGACCGCCTGAGCGGCTCGTCGCCGGCTCGATCGGGCTCGGCTATACTCGCGCCGTCCGACCGCTCTGAGTCGAACTGAAGATGCCACAGCTGACACCGACCGGGCTCGTCAAGATCCTGGGCCTGGTAACCCTGATCATGGTGATCCCTATCGTGGGAGCCTCGGTCGCAGGGCTCGTCCTGGATGGGGTATTCGGCACCTCGCCGCTGCTGGTTCTCATCGGTCTGGCGGTCGGAAGCCTGATCGCTGCCATCGGCATCTGGCTCCTCATCCGCGCTGGAGCGCGTCGGGGCTACGGTGGCGGAACCAGCAATGGGATCTGAGCACGGCGACGACAACGGGGCGCCACCCCCCAATTGGGGCGTGGCCTTCGACCTGGGACTGCGATTGGGGATTTCGGTGATCGTTGGTGTTGGTGGCGGCCTGCTGCTGGACAGCTGGCTGCACACCAGTCCGATCTTCACGCTGGTGGGGATGGTGCTGGGGATAGGGGCCGCCATGTACACGATCTGGGACGTCGCAAAGAAGAGCATGGGGAGATAGGCGCGGAGTGGTACACGTCGAGATCAAGGCCGAGGAGCTATTCGCGATCGGCCCGCTGATCGTCACCAATTCGATGGTCGGGGTGCTGCTTGCCTCCGCCGTCCTGCTGCTCGCGGCCTGGTGGTTCACTCGTCGCTCAGCTGTTGTGCCGAGCCGCGGCCAGAGCGTCATCGAGCTGCCGATCGAGTTCCTGGCCGGCGTCGTGCGCGGCACCGGCGGGAAGCGCTGGCGCCAGTTCGCTCCCTTCGTTCTCGCGATCTTCCTCTACGTGCTGGTCGCCAACTGGCTGAGCCTGCTGCCAGGGGTGGGAACCATCGGCCTGGCGGGCGAGGTCGAGGGCGAGAAGGTCATCGTGCCGTTCGTGCGCGCCGGGGCCGCCGACCTGAACTTCACGCTGGGGCTGGCGCTCGTCTCGTTCGTGGCGTTCATCGCCTTCGGGCTGCGCGCCAACGGCCTCCGCGGCTACTTGAAGGAGCTGCTGATCGCCGAGCCGGCCTACATGACACCCCTCCTCACGCCGATCCACCTGATCAGCGAGCTGTCGCGCGTCATCAGCCTCTCGATGCGGCTCTTCGGCAACGTCTTCGCCGGCGAGGTGCTGCTGGCCACCATGCTGGCGCTTACCACCGCGACCGTCTTCATCCTGCCGCTGGCGTTCGTCGTGCCGGGGATCTTCCTGGGCCTCGAGCTCCTCTTCGGGCTGGTGCAGGCGCTCGTCTTCGCGCTGCTCTCGATGACCTACATCACGCTGGCGATCGCGGAACATCGCCAGCACGGGTCGAGTGACGACCATTCGGGCGATGCGCCCGAGCAAGGCGCCGCCCCGGCACACGGGTCGGCGTAAGCAACCACAAGGAGGAAGACCACTCGTGGACCTACACACACTCGCAGCCGGACTGGCCATGGGCCTCGGCGGCATCGGCCCGGGGATCGGCCTGGGCATCGGCTTCTCCAAGGCGATGGAGGCGATCGGACGCAACCCCGAGGCGTCAGGCACGATCTTCGTGCCCTACATCCTGGGCCTGGCCCTCACCGAGGCGATCGGGATCTACGCCCTGGTCGTGTCGCTGATCATCCTCTTCGCCAGCTAGGACCGAAGTCGATATGGCCTTCTTCGACGCCTTCGGGGTCGACCTGCCGAAGCTCGCGTTCCAGATCATCAACTTCCTGTTGATCCTCTACCTGCTGAACCGATTCCTGTTCAAGCGGGTGCTGGCGCTCCTCGACGAGCGGGGGGAGCGGATCAGCAAGGGGCTCGAGGATGCCGAGGCGGCGGCACGCGACCGCGAGCTGGCGCGAGCCGAGCGCGATGCAGCCCTCGTCGAGGCACGCAAGGAGGCGCAGACGATGATCGCGACCGCCACGAAGATCGCCGAGGACTCGCGTACTGAGATTGTCGCGGCGGCCCGTGCCGAAGCCGAGAAGGTGGCCGCCCGGGCAACTGAGGAGATCACCGCGGAGAAGCAGCGGGCGATCGCCGAGCTTCGCTCCCAGGTCACCGACCTGGCGCTCGAAGCCGCCGGCAGGCTTGTGAAGGCCGAGATGAACGCTCCGACCCAGCGCCGCCTGGTCGAGCAGTTCCTGGCCGAGGTCGCGCCCACCGACACGGAGCGCAGCTGACCGATGGCCCGGCGAGACACCTCGGCCCGGCGCTACGCGGAGGCGGCCTTCGAGATCGGCCGCTCGGACGGCACGCTGGACGCCTGGGAGCGGGACATGGCCACCATCGGCGTGACGATGCGGCATCCGGAGCTGCGCAGCCTGCTCCAGCATCCCGCCGTCCCGTTCGCCGACAAGGAGCGCGTCCTGCGGCGAGTGATGGGGCGCGGCGTCGCGTCAGCGCCGATCAACCTGATCCTGCTCATGGTCCGCCGCGGCCGCCCCGGGGCGATCGACCCGATGATCGAGCGCTTCGGCGAGCTCCTGCGACGCCATCGCGGCATTGCGCTCGCCGAGGTGCGCACCGCGCTGCCGCTCGGCGACGAACAGCGGGCTGAGATCGTGGCCCGGCTGCGAGGGCTGACTGATTCGGAGGTTGAGATCAACGAGGCGGTCGATCCGGATCTGATCGGCGGCATCGCCGTGCGGATCGGGGACCGGCTGTATGACGCAAGCGTTCGTGGCCGCCTGGAGCGGCTGCGGGCACGACTTACCACGGTTTAGGCAAGGACGAGGGACTTCATGACGATCCGATCCGACGAGATCACGTCGATCATTCGCAGCGAGATCAATGCTCTGGACGAGGGCGTGGACGTCAGTGGCGTCGGCACGATCGTCGAGGTCGGCGATGGCATCGCCCAGGTCTACGGCCTCTCGGGCGCACTGGCGCAGGAGCTCCTCGACTTCGGCAACGGGATCATGGGGATGGCCTTCAACCTCGAGGAGGAGACGGTTGGCGCCCTGATCCTGGGCGACTACACGTCGCTGAAGGAGGGCGATCAGGTCAAGACCACCGGGCGGATCGTGGAGGTGCCGGTGGGCGACGCCCTGATTGGGCGGGTGGTAAACCCCCTCGGGGTGCCGCTCGACGGCAAGGGCAAGATCGCGACGACGAAGACAAGGCCGATCGAGCGGATCGCCCCCGGCGTCATCGTCCGGCAGCCGGTCGACACCCCGGTCCAGACCGGGATCAAGGCGATCGATTCGATGATCCCCATCGGCCGCGGGCAGCGCGAGCTGATCATCGGCGACCGCCAGACCGGGAAGACCGCCATCGCGATCGACACGATCATCAACCAGAAGGGGCAGAGCCTCATCTGCATCTACGTCGCCATCGGCCAGAAGCAGTCGACCGTGGCGCAGGTGGTCGCGCAGCTCGAGGAGTCGGGCGCCATGGAGCACACGATCGTGGTCTTCGCCGGCGCCAGCGACCCGGCGCCGCTGCAGTACCTGGCGCCCTATGCGGGCGTGACGATGGGGGAGGAGTTCATGGACTCCGGTCGGGACGCGCTGTGCGTCTATGACGACCTCTCCAAGCACTCGTGGGCGTATCGGCAGGTGTCGCTCCTGATGCGGCGGCCCCCCGGCCGCGAGGCGTTCCCCGGCGACATCTTCTACTCGCACTCGCGGCTGCTCGAGCGCGCCGCGCGGCTGAACAAGGAGAACGGCGGCGGATCCCTCACCGCGTTGCCGATCATCGAGACGCAGGCCGGCGACGTCTCCGCGTACATCCCGACCAACGTGATCAGCATCACCGACGGCCAGATCTTCCTGCAGTCGGACCTCTTCAACCAGGGCCAACGACCCGCCGTGAATGCCGGCATCAGCGTCTCGCGAGTGGGTGGGGCGGCGCAGATCAAGGCGATGCGCCAGGTCGCCGGCAAGCTGCGGATCGACCTCGCCCAGTACCGAGAGCTGGCCGCGTTCGCCCAGTTCAGCTCGGACCTCGACAAGGCGACTCGCGACCAGCTCACCCGAGGCGAGAAGACGACCGAGATCCTCAAGCAGCCGCAGTACGAGCCACTGCCCGTCGAGAAGCAGGTTGTGATCATCTGGGCCGCCACCAACGGCCTCCTCGACGACGTCCCCACGAACAAGATCGCCGAGTTCGAGGAGGGCCTCTATCGCCATCTGGAATCGGGCTACGCGGAGCTGATGCCGACGATCGCGAAGGAGAAGCTCCTCTCAGACGAGACGGTGGCCACGCTTGGGAAGGCGATCGCCGAGTTCAAACGCCAGGGTGGATACGGCGAGGCCGATGACAAGGCCGATGCGCAGGCGAAGGCAATGGCAGACGCCCAGGAGGATGTCGCCGAGGATCGGCTCGAAGGGTCGATTCGGACGATGAAGAAGCCCGAGGCATCATCGGCAACGGCGGTTAAGGCGCCGGCAAAGGCGAAGGCATCGGCCCCTGCCAAGCAGACGGAAGCTGCCAAGCCGGCGGCAGCCAAGGCCCCGGCCAAGGCAAAGTCCGCCAGGAAGAAGCCCTAGCCGATGCCCAGCCTCAAGGACATCCGCGGCCGGATTGGCTCGGTCCGGAACATCGCCCAGATCACCCGGGCGATGGAGATGGTGGCCGCGTCCCGCATGAAGCGGGCGCAGGACTCCATCCTCGCGGCACGTCCCTACGCTGACGAGCTGGAGGACGCCCTGCGGCGAGTCGCCGGCGCCGAGACCCTCACGGAGGTGAATCCACTCCTCGCGCGCCGGCCCGTTCGGCGCGTGGCGATGATCGTGATCACGACTGACCGCGGCCTCGTCGGCTCGCTCAACGCGAATGCAACCCGTTCGGTCCTGCGCTGGGTCACAGATCGCGCGTCCCGCGCTGGCGACACGCGACCGGTCGAGATCGAGGCGATCACCGTCGGGCGCAAGGGACGCGACGTGCTGCGCAGGGCCGGCGTGCCGATCGCGGCTCACTTCGCCCAGCTCGGCAATCGGCCTTCATTCGCGGACGTGACACCCATCGCGCGCCTGGTGACCCAGGATTTCCTGGCTGAGAAGTACGACGAGATCGACATCGCCTACAGCACGTTCGTATCGACCCTCACCCAGCGACCGCAGATCTCCACGCTCCTCCCCGTCGAGCGACCCGAGATGGGCGAGGAGCACGTGCGCACGAACGACGAGTACCTGTTCGAGCCGTCCCCGGAGTCGGTGCTGAGCCGCCTCCTGCCGCATTACGTGGCGATCGGGATCTATCGGGCTGTGCTCGAGAACAACGCATCCGAGCAGTCGGCGCAGATGATCGCGATGCGTAACGCCACCGAGAACGCGCACGAACTGATCGGCGACCTGACGCTCGTCTACAACAAGACGCGCCAGGCCACCATTACCCGCGAAATGATCGAGATCGCCTCCGGTGCGGAAGCGCTCGGCTAGGCAAGGAGAGATAGAGACCGATGGCGACCGGTAAGGTGATCCAGATCACGGGGCCCGTGATCGATGTCGAGTTTCCACCCGGCGACCTCCCCGACATCTACAACGCGCTCGAGATCAAGCGTCCGAAGGCGGCCGGCATGAAGCCCGAAGACGCGACGCTCGTGGTCGAGGTCCAGCAGCACCTCGGCAACAACTGGGTGCGAGCCGTCGCGATGTCGACGACCGACGGGCTGGCCCGCGGCCTCGACGTGGTCGATACCGGCGCTCCGATCACCGTGCCGGTCGGCGCCTCCACGCTGGGCCGTGTCTTCGACGTCCTCGGGCACCCCATCGATGGCAAGGGCCCGGTCAAGGCCGAGACGCACCTGCCGATCCATCGCGACCCGCCACCGTTCGACCAGATGGAGACGGAGGCACAGGTCTTCGAGACCGGCATCAAGGTGATCGACCTCATCGCCCCATTTCGGCGAGGCGGCAAGGTCGGCGTCTTCGGCGGGGCCGGGACCGGGAAGACGGTCATCATCCAGGAGCTGATCCGCAATATCGCCGCCGAGCACGGTGGCTACTCGGTCTTCGCCGGGGTGGGCGAGCGCTCGCGTGAGGGCAACGACCTGCTCGGCGAAATGACCGAATCGGGGGTCATCGACAAGACCGTCATGGTCTTCGGCCAGATGAACGAGCCGCCCGGCGCACGACAGCGCGTTGGCCTCACGGCACTCGCCATGGCCGAGTACTTCCGCGACGAGGAGGGGCGCGACATCCTCCTCTTCA
>JBDTYC010000038.1:0-9590 GCA_040005815.1 Chloroflexota bacterium | reverse complement strand
CGAACACCCCGACGTCGCTGCGGTCAGTTTCGTCGGCTCGACGCCGGTGGCGCGCCACATCTACGAGACCGGCACGAAGAACGGGAAGCGGGTCCAGGCCCTGGGCGGCGCCAAGAACCACATGGTCGTCCTCCCCGATGCAGACATCGAGATGGCCGCGGATGCCGCCGTCTCCGCCGCCTACGGCTCCGCCGGCGAGCGGTGCATGGCGATCAGTGTGGTGCTGGCGGTGGGCGACGTGGCCGATCCCCTTGTCAATGCGATCGAGCGGCGCCTTCCCAAGATCAAGGTGGGACCCGGCAGCGACGCCTCGTCCGAAATGGGGCCCCTGATCACTCGGGAGCACCGCGACAAGGTCGCCTCCTTCCTCGAGAGCGGGAAGCACCAGGGTGCGACCCTCCGCGTCGATGGCCGGCAGCACGTCCTCTTCCAGGAGGACAAGGGCTTCTTCCTGGGCGTCTCGCTGCTCGACAACGTGACGCCGGAGATGGAGTGCTATCGCAACGAGATCTTCGGGCCGGTGCTCGAGATCGTCCGCGTCCCGACCTACGCCGATGCGATGCAGGTCATCGAGGACAACCCGTACGCCAACGGGACTGCGATCTACACCCGTGACGGTGGTGCGGCGCGCCAGTTCCAGTTCGAGGTGAACGTGGGGATGGTGGGCATCAACGTGCCGATCCCGGTGCCGGTCGCCTACTACAGCTTCGGCGGCTGGAAGGCGTCGCTCTTCGGCGACCTGCACATGTACGGCCCCGAGGGGGTGCAGTTCTACACTCGGGCCAAGGTGGTCACCTCGCGCTGGCCCGATCCTGCCACAAGCAAGGTCGACCTGGGCTTCCCGCGTACCCGCTGAGCATCCCGTTGGCCGACCTGCGGATCAGCCTCGACGGCGGCGGCAAGGCCGACGTAATCGGCACCCGATACACGACGAACGACTGGTACGTTGGTGTCGGACAATGGCTCTCGCATGAGGAACGGATTCAAGAGGCTGAGGACGCAGATCAGCCTCCACTCGACCTGACCCGCCATGCCGGGTAGAGAAACAAGCCCCGAGCGTTTCCTGACGACGGTCGTGATGACCGATATCGTGGGGTCCACCGAGCATGCTGCCGAACTCGGCGACAATGCCTGGCGCGAGTTCCTGCAGCAGCACCACGCACTGATCCGCACCGAGCTGCGCCGCCACGGCGGGCGGGAGATGGACACCGCCGGTGACGGATTCTTCGTCATCTTCGATGCCCCCGCCCAGGCGGTTGGGTGCGTGCTCGCCATGGCAAAGGCGGTTCGCGGGCTGGGGATCGAAATCCGGGCCGGGGTGCATGTCGGCGAGGTGCAGCAGATGGCAGGCAAGGTGACGGGCATCGCCGTCGTCATCGCCTCGCGCATCATGGCCGGCGGCGGCGGGGGCGACGTGCTGGTCTCGTCGACGGTGCGCGACCTCGTCGCTGGCTCCGGGCTCACCTTCGAGGACCGTGGGGTACGCCAGCTGAAGGGGGTGCCCGATGAGTGGCGGGTCTACTCCGTGCGCCGCCCCGAAGCCGAGGCGGTCGCGCCGGGCCAGCCCGCAGTCGCGCGGGTACGGCGTGCGGCGGCGGTGCGCCGGGCGCAGGCCCGACCCATCTGGCAGCGGCGCCCGCGGCTCGCCGCGGCGATCGCCGGCGGACTCGCGATCCCTCTGGTGGCCACCAGCCTGCTGGTCTGGCAGCCGTGGCGGCCAGCGACGCTGACCAGCGTCTCCGAGAACTCGATCGGCATCATCGATCCGGAGCGCAGGGAAGTCATCGGCCAGATTGCCGTCGGCACGCGGCCAGGTGGCATCGCCGTGGGGGACGGCTACGCCTGGGTCGCCAACACGGGCTCGGACACGGTATCCCAGATCGACCTCGAGACTGGTGCGACGCTCAGCAGGATCAACGTGGGGCGCTCTCCGGCGGGAATTGCCGTTGCCGAAGGTTCGGTCTGGGTCGCCAACAGCGCCGATCGGACAATTACCCGCATCAACGCCAAGCTCGCAGAGGTGGTGGGCGCACCCATCCAGGTCGGAAACGGCCCCACTGCGATCGCGGCCGCGGGTCCCCTGCTATGGGTCGCCAACTCCACCGATAGCACCGTCGTCGCGGTTGACGCTCGGACAGGAGAGGTCGGCCAGAAGACCGGGGTGGGCGCTGCCCCGATCGCGCTGGCCGCCGACGCTACCGCGGTGTGGGTCGTCAGCGAGGACGGCGCATCGGTGACCCAGCTCGATCCCCTGACTGGCGCCACCCTGACGGCCCCCATCCAGCTGGCGGTTCGGCCCACCGGTGTCGCCCTGGATGCTGATTCGGTATGGGTTACGGGCGCGGACGGGACGATCACCCAGATCGACCGAGCCGCGAACCGGATCAGATCGACCCTCGACATCGGCGGCTCCCTGACCGCCATCGCCGTCAGCGGAGACTGGATCTGGGTCGGGTCGCAGGGGGGCAAGGTCTATCGGGTCGCTCCAGCCGGCCAAGCGACCACGAGCGAGCCGATCTCCATCGGCAGTGCGGTCGGGGCCATTGCCGAGGTCGACGGAAAGATCTGGCTCGCGGCGCAGGCGTTACCGGCCAGCCATCGGGGAGGCACCCTGCGCGTCCTCGTCCTCGGCGGTTTGCCGGCGCTCGACCCGCTCGAGGTGGGGTCGCCCATCCCCGGCCTCGAGGCCGACGGTCTGGTGGGGTATCGACGAACCGGCGGTGCCGCCGGGACCGTCCTCCTGCCGGCGCTGGCGAGCGCCATTCCAGAGCCGACGAACGGAGGCCTGACATACAGCTTCCGGCTTCGGCCGGACCTCATCTATTCCACTGGAGCGCCCGTACGTGCGGTCGATTTTCGGCGCGCGATTGAGCGCAGCTTCCTGGCGGGCGACATGGTCGGTCCGTACGTTTACGCGGCGATCGTCGGCGCAGGTACGTGCGAAACGGACGGCGAAACGCGCGTGACAGCGTGCGACCTGTCAACCGGCATCGAGGCGGACGATGCCAACGGGGTCGTTACATTCCGCCTCAGTGAGCCAGATCCCGAATTCGTCGCCAAGCTGGCCCTGCCGTATGCATTCCCCGTACCGGATGGGGTTGGGATGAATGAGGTCGTCGAGGGCACGTTCCCGGGTACAGGCCCGTATGTCGTGGCCCGGGTGACCGAAACCGAGGTCGTCCTGGCGCGAAATTCGCGCTTCACCGTGTTCGATGCCGCCGCCCGACCTGATGGGTTCCCCGACGAGATCGCCTTCGCCCTCGTAGGGAACTCCGACCTCAGCGTCGAGGAGGTCGACGGGCTCCGCATTGGCATGATCGAGCGGGGTGAGGCGGACCTGACCTCGTACCGTATCGGGTCACGCACGTCGCCCGAGCTGTTTGCGCCGATCAAGACGCGATACCCAGCTCAGTGGAAGGTCGGCTCGGTGCAGACCCTCTTCGTGAGCATGAACGCATCGGTCCCGCCGTTCGACCGCGTAGATGCTCGGCGCGCCCTCAACTACGCGATCGACCGGGCCCAGCTGGCCGAGCTGAATGGCGGACTGCCAGACGCGGCCATCACCTGCCAGCTGCTGGCGCCCGGGTGGCCGGGGTACCAGCCGTACTGTCCGTACACCCGGAGCCCGGACGACGGCGGCCGCTGGAGCGCCCCGGACCTGACGAAGGCGCGGCAGCTCGTCGACGCCAGCGGAACCAGGGGGGCGGAGGTCGTGGTCGGGCCGGCGTTCCTCGAAGGGCGCGATCAGCTCGACTATCTCGCAACGGTCCTCACCGACCTCGGTTACGTGGTATCCGTCGACTACGAAACCGACCGCGAGGCGATCAGTGACGCGTTGATCTCCGGCCGGACGCAGGTCACGATCAACGGCTGGCTGCCTCCCATCGTCGCCCCCAGCACCTTCCTGCACATACTCACCTGTGACGACTCGGCGGGGATCATCCATTTCTGCGACGAAACGTTCGATGCCGCGTATGAGCACGCCGTGAACCTGCAGACGACCGATCGGGCCGCCGCCCTGGCCGAGTGGGCGGCCCTCGACCACTTGGCGGTCGACCTGGCGATGCTCGCGCCGCTGGTGAACCCCGGCGCTGACTTCGTCTCAGAACGGGTCGGCAACTATCAGTACAGCCCGGCCTACGAGGCACTCTTCGACCAGATGTGGGTGCAGTAGCCCTCTGCCACAATGGCGCCCGCATGACCGATCGCATCGAGACGCTGGCAGTCCACGCCGGAGCTGAGCCCGACGAAATCAGCGGCGGCGTCTCACCGTCGATCCAGATGAGCACCACCTTTCGCCAGGACGCCGTCGGCCAGCCTCGACGCGGCTACGAGTACGGGCGCAGCGGAAACCCGACCCGGCAGGCGCTGGAGTCCGCCATCGCCGCGCTGGAGGGCGCGAGCCACGGATTGGCCTACGCATCCGGCCTCGCGGCAACCCAGAACGTCCTCTACCTCCTGGAGCCGGGCGATCGGCTCCTCCTCTCGGACGACGCGTATGGCGGGACGTGGCGTTTGGCGTCGAAGGTCTGGAGCCGATATGGGGTGCAGACCGACTGCGTCGACCTGTGCGATCTGGCCGCGGTGGCCGCTGCGCTCGTAGAGAAGCCGGTGCCGCGCATGGTCTGGATCGAGACGCCGACCAATCCGCTCCTCAAGGTTGTCGACATCGCGACGGTGGCGCGACTGGCGGCATCGGCGGGCGCGCTCACGGTCGTCGACAACACGTTCGCGACGCCGTTCCTGCAGCGGCCGCTGGACCTGGGCGCTGACATCGTCATGCACTCGGCCACGAAGTACCTCTCCGGCCACTCCGACGTGATCAGCGGCCTCTTGGCCACCGGCCGCGATGATCTCGAGGAGCAGCTTCGATTCCATCAGAACGCTGCCGGCGCCGTCCCGTCGCCCTTCGACTGCTGGCTGGTGATGCGCGGGATGCGCACCGTGGCAATCCGCATGGAACGCGCCTCCGCCAACGCGGCGACGATCGCCGATTGGCTCGCCGCACGCGCCGAGGTGTCCAAGGTGTACTACCCCGGGCTCGCCACGCATCCACAGCACGAGCTGGCGAGCCGCCAGATGCGACTTCCCGGCGCGATGCTCAGCTTCGAGCTGGCTGCCGGAGAGCCGGCTGCTCGCCGTTTCGTGGAGGCCACCCGTCTCTTCACCCTGGCTGAGTCACTCGGAGCGGTCGAATCGCTGATCGAGCTGCCGGCGGTGATGACCCACCTCTCGGCGGCCGGCTCGCCGCTCGAGGTCCCGGCCGGGCTGATCCGCCTCTCGGTCGGAATCGAATCTGTCGAGGACCTGGTCGCCGACCTGGAGGCGGCGCTGCAGGCAGCAACCGGGTGACGATGCCCGACGAGACACCGCCGCAACTCACCGAGGACGGGCCGACACGGCTGGTCGAGGGGAACGACGGTGAGCTGGTGGAGCGCCTCTCGGGGGGCACCGCCACGCTGCTGCTGGTCTGGCTGGTCGGCGTCGGCGCGGGGAGCGCACTGCTGGCCGCCTGGCTGCTCGCAGCCCTCGTCCTCCGTCTGAAGCTCGGGACCGAGCACCTCTTCGGCGCGCCGGGTCTCTACGTCTCCCTCTACGGGGCGACCGGCCCCACCGTGCTGTGGCTGACCGGGCGGGCGCAGAGCAGATCCCTCGGCTGGTTCATCGTGACCGCTGCCAAGATCGGGCTGGTGATGGCTGCGATCCTCATCGGCGGGCTGCTGCTGGTGGTGGTGGTGATGGGTGCGGCACTCGGCGGCGGCGCGCTGCGGGTGACGGCCGCCGTTTTCGGGTTCACACTGGTGGTATCCGTGCTCTGGGCACTTGCCACGTGGTCCGCGGACCGCTACATCGCCGGCGCGCGGGTGGTCTCGGAGGGCGATCAGACTTCGTAGCTGCGCAGCGGCTCAGCGATCTCCACCGTGCCGTCGTAGGCAGAGCGCGCCTCGGCAAGCGCCCAATCCGTCCCGTCGCCGATCGGGATGTGGGTCAGCAGCAGCTTCCGCGCCCCGGCATCGCGCGCCGTGGCGGCGGCCTCCGAGGGGAGCAGGTGACCGCGGCTCTGCGGCTCGGGGTCGTCCTCCTTGAGCGAACGCAGCCCGGCCTCGCACAGGAACAGGTCCGCGCCATCGGCCAGGCGGGGGAGCGCGTCGCACGGGCCGGAGTCAGCCGAGTAGGTCAGGATCCGATTGGGGTCCTCATCGGGCCCGCGGGCGGCGATGCGGAAGCCCCAGGTGCGGACGTAGTGCTGCGTCTCCTCGGGCTCGAGGCGCAGGTTGCCGACCTCGATCGGACGCTTTCCGTCGTGCTCGACGAATATGAAACTCTTGTCGAAGAAGTTCGCGTAGCCCGCGCCGAGCGCCATCTCGGCCAGCTGTCCGGTGGAGCCCGGCGGAACGATCACCGTCAGCCGCTTCTTGGCAACGTCGATCCACGGATAGCTGTAGCGGAGCGTGATCAGGTCGAGGCAGTGGTCGGTGTGCATGTGGCTGATGACGACTGCGTCCAGCTCGTCGGGCGTATTGCGGCGCAGCAGCTGCGCCACGACGCCGGGCCCGACGTCCATTAGGATGCGGGATCCGCCACCCTCGACCAGGTAGCCGGCACATGCCTCACCCGGATTGGGGCGGGCAGGGCTGCGCCCCAGGATAGTCAGTCGCATCGGCGCATTGTGGCCTAGCGGGAATCTATTGCGACGTAATCTCGCGCGGGCTCACCCACGTACACCTGGCGCGGACGTCCGATCTTGGTCTCCGGGTCCCTGATCATCTCCTGCCATTGCGCGATCCAGCCGGGCAGCCGGCCAATGGCGAAGCAGTTGGTGAACATGTTCTTCGGAAAACCGATGGCGCGGTAGATCAAACCGGAGTAGAAGTCGACGTTCGGGTAGAGCTTGCGCTCAACGAAGAACTCGTCGTGCAGCGCGACGTCCTCGAGCTGTTGGGCAACGTCGAAGAGCTGCTCATCGGCTCCGGTCGCGGCCAGCACCCGGTCGGCCGCCTTCTTGATGATCAGGGCGCGCGGGTCGAAGTTCTTGTAGACCCGATGTCCGAAGCCGGCGAGCTTGAACTTGTCATTCGGGTCCTTCGCGCGGTCGACGTACTTCCGCACGTTGCCGCCATCGGCCACGATCTGCTCGAGGGTTCGGATGACGGCCTCGTTGGCGCCGCCGTGCAGGGGCCCCCACAGCGCGACGATGCCGGCGCTGATGCTGGCGTAGAGATTGGTATGCGCGCTGCCGACCATGCGCACCGTCGCGCTCGAACAGTTCTGCTCGTGATCGGCGTGCAGGATCAGCAGCAGGTCGAGCGCCTCGGCCACCTCCGGCTTGACCTCGTACGGCTCTGACGCCACCGCGAACATCATGTGCAGCAGGTTGGCCGCATAGCCCAGGTCGTTGCGCGGGTAGACGTAGGCCTGGCCGATCGCCTTCTTGAACGACCACGCCGCAAGCGTCGGAAGCTTGCCGATCAGGCGCAGGGTCGTCAGCTCGACCGCAGCCGGGTCGTAGATCTCGTGGCTGTCCGGATAGAAGGTGCTCATCCCCACGGTGCCCGAGGCGAGCACCGCCATCGGGTGCGCATCGTGCGGGAACGAGTCGAAGAAGTGCCGCATCTCCTCGCGGATGAGCGTGTGGTGGGTGATCTCGGCGACGAAGTGATCGAGCTGCTCGCGGCTCGGCAGCTCGCCGTTGATCAGCAGATACGCCACCTCGAGGAAGGTGCTGTTCTCGGCCAGCTGATCGATCGGGTAGCCGCGATAGCGCAGGATGCCGCGCTCCCCGTCGACGAAGGTGATGGCCGACCGGGCGGCGCCGGTGTTGCCGAAGCCGGCGTCCATCGTGATCAACCCCGTCTCGGCCCGCAGCCTCGAGATGTCGGCCGCCATCTCGTTCTCGGTGCCGTGGATGACCGGCAGCTCAACCGAGCGATCGCGGTAGGTGAGGGAGGCCACATCGGTTCTGGGGGGTGCCTGGTTGGTCATGACAGAAGGTCCTCTACAGCCTCACGTTCCTCGAGGAGCTCGTCCCGAGTTGCATCGATCTTCGACTGAGCCCACGCATTGTGCTCGATCCCCTGCACGATCTCGACGACGCCGGGCGTCGTCGCTCGCAGCGGATAGCCGAAGACGATCCCCGGCGGCACGCCATAGCCGCCCTCTGCGGGCGCCGGGATCGCAGCGCTGAAGATCTCGCCGGTGGGCTGGGTGATGTTGCGAACCGTGTCGACCACGGCGTTGGCAGCGCTTGCGGCGCTGGACTGGCCGCGTGCGGCGATGATTGCCGCGCCGCGCTGCTGGACGATGCTGAGGAACTCGCCCTGCAGCCACGTCTCGTCGGCGATGGCTTCGGTCGCGGGCCGGCCCCCAACCGTGGCGTGATAGAAGTCGGGGAACTGGGTCGAGGAGTGGTTCCCCCAGATCGCGAGGTCGCGCACATCCTCTACCGGAACGCCTGCGCGCGCGGCGAGCTGCGAGCGGCCCCGGTTCTCGTCGAGCATGGTCATGGCGAACCACCGGTCGGCCGGGACGTCGGGTGCGTTGGCGGCCGCGATCAGGCAGTTCGTGTTGCACGGATTGCCCACAACCAGGGTTCGCACATCCGGAGCCGCGTTCTCGCCGATAGCCCTGCCCTGGGCGGAGAAGATGCCGCCGTTGATGGTCAGCAGGTCCTTGCGCTCCATCCCCGCCTTGCGCGGGACGGCACCCACCAGCAGCGCCCACTTGACCCCGGCGAACGCGTCGTCCGCGCTCGAGGTGCGCACCGTGCGGCGCAGCAGCGGGAAGGCACAGTCCTCGAGCTCCATGGCAACCCCGTCGAGTGCTGGCAGGGCGGCCTCCAGCTCGAGCAGGTGGAGGTCGACGGTGGTCCGCGGACCGAACATCTGGCCAGATGCGATGCGGAAGAGGAGCGCGTAGCCGATCTGTCCGGCGGCGCCGGTGACGGCCACCTTCACGTGTGAGTCGGGCATTACGATCGAGTCTAGCGCAGCGTCCGTCGCACGGACCTGCGGCACGGGGGTCAGTGCTCGCCGATGAATGCGCGGACCTGGACGGCCAGCTCGTCGCGGACCCGGCGGAACTCAGCGAGCCGCTCCGTCTCGGTGCCCTTCGCCGTCGACGGGTCGTCGAACGACCAGCGCAGCACCGCCTTGGCGCCGGGGACGTAGGGGCACGCGTCGCAGGCCTCCTCGCAGACGGGGATCAGGAAGTCCCATGGCTGGCCCATGAACTGCTCGATCGTCTTCGAGGTGTGGCTGCTGATGTCGATCCCAAGCTCGCCCATGACCTGGATCGCCTCGCTGAGAACCTCGGTCGCCTCCGTCCCGCCGCTGGCGACCTCGAACCGGTCGTCGGCCCAGGCACGCAGCATCCCCTCCGCCATCTGCGAACGGGCGGAGTTGTGGATGCAGACGAAGAGGACGCGCCGCCGGGTCATAACGGGAGCGTAGCGGCTGACTCGGGGATGAGCTGTGGACAAGTTGTGAAAGATCCTTGAAGTTCGGGGATAAGTGGGATTGCCACTCTCAGGCAGCGAGCCTATTCTCTGGTTGTCCCGAAGGGGCAGCCAAGGGCACCCGAGATTGCATCAA
>JBDTYC010000037.1:0-9786 GCA_040005815.1 Chloroflexota bacterium | reverse complement strand
GACCCGTCCTGGCGAGCAACGTAGTCGGACTCCGCTAGCCCAACACGCGACGCCCCTGCGGCGCGTTACGTCCTATCCCCGTGCTAAGCGGCCACGAAATGGGGGCGGTCACAAGTGATCCGCACGACAATATTCGTGCTCGGATGAATGGAGCCGAAGGTGGGACTCGAACCCACGACCGACGGTTTACGAAACCGTTGCTCTACCACTGAGCTACTTCGGCCCGATCTGAAGGGGCCCGAAGTCTAGCAGCCACCCTCGCCACGGGGCGCGCGACAGGGAATCGCGCCTATGACGGACCGGGTGAACAGGCTCGTCGAGATTCGGAACTTCTTGACACGTTCCCGCCTGTGGCCGCGCAGTCCCTTGTGGCACCCCGCGATCAACCACGCCTACCACGGCTACCTGCTCCGCCCGACCTGGGGCGTCATTACCAATTGGAGCTTGTCGTCGGCCAGACGCCATAGACGAGGTCGATGACGCTGGAGGACTCCGAACCGTCGACGAAGCTGTAGACCAGCGGGTTGCTGCTGGGGCCCGGGCATCCGGCCGCGGTGTCGGTCGCGTACCAAAGCTGGGTGGAGTTCAAGAACACGGGTTGGGTCCGAGCCCCGTTGCCAATCAGCTGTGGGCTCCCGCCTTGAGCGAGGTCGACGAGATAGACCTCATGCAGGCCATCCCGGCGTGCCACCGCGTAAGCGAGATGGGTGCCGTCCGGCGAGATGGTCGGGTGCAGCCAGCTGACTCCAGGAAGGAAGCGCTTGGGGCTCGAATCTGGCTCCCAGGTCCAGACGTCGCTCCCCTGGCGGTAGTAGAGGGCCTCCGAGGTAGGCGACCACAGCGCCATCGCGGGCTGCGCTCCCTGACTCCATCCGCCCGTTGGGGGCAGCACCTGCAGTAGCGCCGTCTTTGCCGACGCCAGCAGAAGGCTGTTGAGGTTCGGGACTGGCTGGTCGAGGACGAAGAAGTCAGCTCCCGAGTGGGCGTACGCCCCAAGCTTCGACTCTTCCTCGGGGATACAGTCGCGTCCGGATTGAGGATTCGGCAGCGTGGCAACGATTGCATCGCCCGCCTGCGTGGTGAGGTGGATCTTATCGCTGCCGCCTGCCTGGTCGGCGCTCATCCAGAGCACCTGGTCGAGCCCGGGCCCCACCGCGATGTAGGTCGGGTAGGTTGCATCGTTCCCGGGAAGCTGGAACCAGTGGTAGCGCACCTCGGGGAGGTCGACGACGGCATAGGTGTACAGGTCTGCGCCTGGGTTCTGGATCACCACGTGGCGGGCATCGATGAGCGTTCGGACGAACGCGTGGGCGTCGCCGAAGGTACACGCGATACGCGGGCTGCCTGGGTCCGCAACGTCGAGCAGTACCTGCTCGCCGGTTGCCCCGACTCCGTGGAGCTGGACGACCGCGACTGGATCTGACGTCCCGATCGGCCCGTCGCAGGAGATCTTCGAAACGTAGCCACTCGGCTGCGGAACGGGCAGCAGGTCGAACACGGCAGTGCTTGCGATGGGAGGAGTCGGAGCCGATGGTTGGGCGGATGGCGTCACTCCGAGGCTCGCCATCGGCAGCCCGCTTAGGGAGGGCGTCACGTCGACGGCGAGCCATGGGAGCTTGACCACGCCGCTGCCGACAGCCAGCCCGGCCGCGATGGTGCCCAGCAGCACGAGCGCCGCGACGAGCGGCAGGCCGGTGCGAGCGCCTCTGGATCGGACAGTGGTACGCACCAGTTGCTCGAAGAGTCGATCGGCGAAGACCGGGTCCGGTGAGACCGGCTCGTCGACCTGGCGCAGGAGACGGGTGAGCTGATCGTCATTCATCGGTCTGGCCCTCGTATGCGCCCCGGAAACCGTCCCGGGCGCGGCTGAGCAATGATTCGGTCGCTGATTCGCTCCGTCGCAGGAGCGCTGCTATCTCGCGCACCGGCAGCTGGTCGAGGTAGCGGAAGGCCAGGACCAACCGCTGTTCGCGGCTCAGGGTGGTGAGCGCTCGCTCAACACCTTCGCGCACGTCACTCTGCCGCCATGCAGTCGTCTCGAAGTCGGCGCGGGCATCGATCAGACGGAGCTGGCGGGACGCGTTGCGGTGATCACGACGCACGTGATCGGCCAGGCGATTGCGCCCGATCGCGCACACCCAGGTGACTGGATCGGATCTGCCCTGAAACCGGCGACGGGCACGGAAGGCCTCCACGAAGGCCTCCTGCGTCGCTTCCTCTGCCAGTGACTGATCGCCGCAGCGCGTGAGCAGGTATCGGTACACACGTGGGAGCGCGTCGTCGTACCAGGTGCGGAAGGCCGCCTGATCGGCGACGAGCCCTTCGAATGAAAAGGCGCGATCGCCCATCGGGCTGGGAGGCCTCATCTCGTGGTCCCCCGCACTGTCGATCTTCACCGTCATGTGAGGTTAGACGCACGAGGTGGGCGAAATCCTTCGCAGGCTGCGAGCGCATCGCTCGCTATACAGAAGCGCGTTGATCGCAGATCGTGGCCCCTGCTTACACGCCTGAACCACCAGCTAGGCGCCGCTGCTGGGCCCGCCAAGGGTAGTGACTCCAGCAACCGTCGCAACGCGTCGCGCCTGTGCCGCAGCCGGGACCAAACGGGGCTTCTACGGGATGCGAGACCGCACCCAGCAAGAACTCCAGCGATGGCATCGCTCATGGAGGGCCTACGCTCGGCTCACGCCCCCCGGCAGTTGTTTCTGATCGGGAAACAAGCCACCAAATCGCGGGAACACAGTTTACGAAACCGTTGCTCTACCGCTGAGCCACTTCGGCCCGAACGCGGCGGAGGGGAAGTCTGGCAGCCATCCCTATACTCCACGGGTGACCGACTCATTCGACACCGTCATCAAGGACGCCTACGGATTCGACGGTGGCGACGTCAAGGTGGGCGCCGCCATGCACGACGGCCTGACGCTTCCCGATGCCGTGGTCCGCTTCCCGCTCGCGATGCTCAACCGCCACGGGTTGGTCGCCGGGGCGACGGGCACGGGCAAGACGAAGACGCTCCAGGTCATGGCCGAGCAGCTGTCGATGGCTGGTGTTCCGGTCTTCATCAGCGACATTAAGGGCGACATCTCCGGACTCGGGGCGGCGAGCCCGCCGAACGAGAAGGTCGCCGCGCGGGTCGAGACGATGAAGCTCACCGACTTTGCGCCACGCGCCTTCCCGGTCGAATTCTTCACGCTCGTCCGTGACAAGCCCGGCATTCGGCTGCGGGCAACGATCCAGTCCTTCGGGCCGATCCTGCTCTCCAAGGTGCTCGAGCTGAACGAGACCCAGCAGAGCGTGCTTGCCCTCGCCTTCAAGTACGCCGAGGACAAGGGCCTCCCGCTGGTGGACCTCGGCGACCTCCGCTCCCTGCTCAACTTCCTCGACTCGGATGCGGGCAAGGCAGCAATGGAGGAATACGGCGGCGTGGCCACCGCCACCGTTGGGGTCATGGTGCGCAAGATCGTCGAGCTCGAGCAGCAGGACGCAGACGCGTTCTTTGGGGCACCGGAGTTCCAGGTTGCCGATCTGCTGCGGACCACGAGCGACGGCCAGGGCGTGATGAGCGTCCTGGAGCTGGCCGATATGCAGGATCGGCCAGCCCTCTTCTCGACCTTCATGATGTGGCTTCTGTCGAAGCTGTACCAGTCACTGCCCGAGGTCGGCGATCTCGACAAGCCGAAGCTGGTCTTCTTCTTCGACGAGGCGCACCTCCTCTTCCGCGACGCGAACAAGACGTTCCTGCAGCAGATTGAGCTGGTTGCCCGGTTGATCAGGTCAAAGGGCGTTGGCGTCTTCTTCGTCACGCATGCCCCGACCGATGTCCCGGCCGAAGTGTTGGGGCAGCTGGGCAATCGGGTGCAGCACGCCCTGCGCGCGTTCACGCCCGACGACCTTGAGGTGGTGCGCGCGACCGCTCGCACTTTCCCGGTGAGCGACTTCTACGACGTCGAGCACGAGCTCACCCAGCTCGGCATCGGCGAGGCCCTGGTTACCGGCCTGAATCCCAAGGGAATTCCGATGCCGACGGTGCGCACCATGATGCGGCCCCCCATGTCGCTCATGGCACAGCTCGACCCAGCGCTCCTCCTGGGGGTCGTTGCCGCATCGCCGCTCAGCCCTCGCTACGCGACCGATGTCGATGCGGTGACCGCCAAGGAGATGCTGCAGGCGCAGGCAGCGGCCGCGGCGGCCGCAGCCGAGTCCGCCGATGGGGCCGATGCGGGTGAAACCGTGCCGAGCTCGGGCACCGGAAGCCGAAAGCGCTCAACCCACCCGCCGGAGAAAGGCGGTGTCGACTGGGGAGATGTTGCGAAGGAGGGGGCGCGCGTCGCTCGAAGCGGCACCTTCAACACGATCCTGCGCGGAATCCTTCGCGGTCTCGGCGGCAAACGCTGACGGGTCGCACCCAACCAGCCCGCGCAGCGGGCGATCAGACAGCACATGAAGGAGCATCAAATTTGAAGATCGTCGATGTCGAGGGCGTGGGACCGGCCTACGCCGAGAAGCTGCAGAACGCCGGCTGCGTCACCACCGATGACCTGCTCGCCCAGGCCGGCAAGAAGAGCGGGCGTGAGTCGCTTGCCGCCACGACCGGGATCAGTGAGAAGCTGATCCTGGAGTGGACCAACCATGTCGACCTGATGCGGATCGATGGCGTGGGCAGCGAGTACGCGGACCTGTTGGAGGCCGCTGGCGTCGATTCCCCGGCCGAGCTCGCACAGCGCAACGCCGCCAACCTGGCGTCGACCTTCGGTGAGCTCGACGCGGGCCGCAACACCGTGCGCCGGATTCCGTCGGAGGCGGTCGTGGCCGGCTGGATTGCCGAGGCCAAGACGATGGAGCGAATGGTCGAGCACTAGCCCCCGAGCCGGCGCTCCCGCCACCGGTGATGAGGCTGAAGACGAAGCCCCCGCCGTCAGTCGCGCCGTTCAGGCGGCGCCCATCCGTGGATCAGCTCGTCGTGATAGCGCGCCGGGCCATCCCCCGGCCCTCCGCGCGGGATCGGTGCCATGGGCGCCTTCCCACGCCGCGCCAGCTCGAAGTACGAACAGACGTCGGTGAGCGGGCAGAGCCCGCAGATGGGGCGTGGAGCGCGGCAGGTTTCGCGGCCATGCCGGATCAGCTCGACGTGGAACGGATACATCTCTTGGGGCTGGAGGGCGGCCTCCAGCAAGATGTGTGCGCGGTCGACATCGGTCTTCGGCGGGATGAGGCCCAGGCGCAGCGCCACGCGATGCACGTGGGTGTCCACCGGCAGCGCCGGCCGGCCGAAGCCGAAGAGGAGCACGATCGCCGCCGTCTTGCGGCCGATCCCCGGCAGCGCGATCAGCCACGCCCGGGCCTCCTCGAGCGGCCATTCGCCCAGGAACGAGAGATCCCAGCTGCCGTTGGTGGCGTCGTGAACCTCGGCCAGGACCGCCTTGATCCTGCGCGACTTAGTGGGGGCAAGGCCGCCCGGCCGGAGCACCTCCTCGAGCTCGTCGAGCGGCCCGGCGAGGACATCGTCCCACGAGGCGTAGCGAGCGCGCAGCGCGATGAAGGCATGGAACGAGTTCGTGTCGGCGGTGTTCTGGGAGAGGATGGTCAGCATCAGCTCGCTCACGGTGTCCACGCGCGGTCCGGCCCACGTCGGGTGCTGGTATCGCTCGCCGAGTCGCTCGAGCACGACGTCTGCTAGGCGTCGCCGCGCACGTCGGTCAGCGGCGAGCTTCCGTGGGCTATGTCCGCGGCGGCGTCGAGCGGTCACCGCTCTGCCAGCGCCAGCCCGATCCCGACGCTGCCCGCCAGGCGCTCGGCGGCGTTGGTCAGGAGTCGCTCGGTGTCGGCCATCGCCTCCTCCAGGGTCATCGGCCGATCCGCCACCGGCTGGATGAGCCGGAACAGGCCCGATGCCTCGAGCGCCTCGGAGCCGGGACCGAGCGTCCCGCACAGGAGCACGACCGGGATCCCGCGCTCGCCGGCGAGGAGGGCGACGCCCATGGCAGCCTTGCCAGCCAGGGTCTGCTCGTCGGCGCGGCCCTCGCCGGTGACCACGAGGTCCGAGTCCTCGAGGCGCGCCGCGAGGCCGGCCATCTCCGCCACGACCTCGATCCCGGGCCGCAGGGTGGCAGGCGTGAAGCCGAGCAGCGCGGCACCCGTGCCGCCCGCAGCGCCGGCGCCGGGCAGATCCGCGACGGCACGCCCCGTCGTCGCTTCGATGGCCGCACCATAGATGCCCAGGGCCGCGTCGAGGTCCGCGACCGCGGCGGGATCGGCGCCCTTCTGCGGGCCATAGGTTGCGGCGGCGCCGGCGGGCCCGGTGAGCGGGTTGGTGACGTCTGAGGCGACCACCACCTCCGTGTTGGCGAGACGCGGATCGAGCCCCGCCGCGTCGATCGCGATCAGCTCCGCCAGCGGCGCGCCCCCCGGCTGCAGCTCGCCGCCCGCGAGGTCCAGGAACCGGACGCCGAGCGCGGCCAGCATCCCGCTGCCGCCATCGGTGGTCGCGGACCCACCGAGCCCAAGGATCACCCTGCTCACGCCGGCGTCGAGCGCGCTCCGTACCAGCTCCCCGGTGCCGCGGGTGCTCGCCAGGCGGGACGTGGCCGGGGTTCGTTCGGCGACCGGCACCTGGGCGAGGCCGGAGGCGGCGGCCATCTCGATGAAGGCGGTCCGACCGTCGTCGAGGCTGAGGTAATCCGCGGAGATCCGCCGGCCCAGGGCATCGTGGGCGGCAACCGAGCGCCGCACGGCCGCGTCGCCGATGGCTGCCGCAACCGCGGCCAACGTGCCTTCGCCGCCATCGGCCATCGGGGCGAGGCGGACCTCGTCACCGGGCCTGGCCCGCAGCCAGCCGGCAGCGATGGCGCGCGCCACAGCGACCGAGTCGAGGGCGCCGCCGAAGGAGTCGGGCGCGACGACGATCCGCAGCGGCGCGCCCATCAGCGCTTCAGCGAGCGCCGCCGCTCCTGGTACGCGGCCACGCTGCGCATCGGCGGTCGAAGCGAGTCGGCTACCTCGCGGACCTCCAGGTTGAAACGGTCCTTCTCCTGGCCGATCACCTTCATCCCGCGACCGACCTCGGTCAGCAGCTCGATCCGGTGGCGCTCCTCGAGCTTGCTGATGGCGGCCTGCAGGATGGTAAAGCTCATCTGCGACAGGTTGGCGAGCGGCTGGTTGCGATGAATCCGGCGCTCGAGATCGACCTGGCCGACGGCCGACAGCCCCGCCGCCTCTGCGATGTCGATCAGCAGGCCGATCTCCACCCCGTAGCCGGTAAAGAAGGGAACCGATTCCAGGAGGGCCCGACGCCCGGCGTACTCACCGGAGAGCGGTTGGATGATTCCCGACAGCTCGGGGAAGAAGAGGTTGATGAGCGGTCGGGCCATCAGCTCCGTCACCCGGCCACCACCCTCCTCAAAGAGGGTGACTCCCTGGCGAATGGGGCGCCGATAGAAGCCCTTCACGTACTGGATCCGCGGCTCCCGGAGCAGCGGGCCCAGGAGGCCGTGCACGAAGCGCGGCTGGATGTTGCGGATATCGGTGTCGATCCAGGCCACGATGTCGCCATCGAGGACGTGGAGGCTCTTCCAGAGCGCCTCGCCCTTGCCGACGAACGAGCCGGTCTCCGGCAGGATCCGGGAGTGCCGCATGACCGGGACCCCCAGCTCGGCGGCGATCTCGCGGGTGCGATCGGTGCTGTCGCTGTCGATCACCACCAGCTGGTCGAGGAGGGGCACGCGGTCCATCAGCGCGGCCTTCACGCGCTTGATGACCAGGCCGATCGTCTTCTCCTCGTTGAGAGCCGGCAACCCCAGGCTGATGGTGAGGCCCTGCTTCTCCTTGAGCTCCACCAGCTTGACGATGTCGCGGAACTCGGAGGCGTGAAAGGTGTTCTCCGCGAACCATCGGTCCACCACCGTGGGGAGCGCGCGGCTGTCCTCGACGAAGGCATCGGCAGCGGCGAGGGATCCTTCAGCGGCGCGCAGATCGTCGAATGTCGAAACCGCCAGCTTCTGCTTGGTCTTGACCACCACCACCGTTGGCTTGGCGCGGGATGCCACGGCCTCGGCCACGACCCCGAACAGGAACCGACCGTCCGGGCTCGCGGTCGTGGGATTCGCCGATGCGCCCATCACCACCAGCTGGTGGTTGCTCGCTTCGCGCAGGATCGCGACACGGACCGATGCCGCCTCACGGAGGATCCCGATCACCTTGCGGCCGCGGCGATGGTCGGCCACGAAGCGGTCGAGCGCCTGCTGTTCACGGTGCAGCGCGCGCTCACCAATCCCCTTCGGAACGATGTGCAGGACGACCACCTGGGCCGAGAAGCGCTTCCCCAGGTCGCGGGCCAGGCGCATCGCCAGCTCGGCATGCGGGCCGCCGCGCACCGGCACCAGGATCGAGGCGACCCCGTCCAGGCCACGTTGCTTGACGACCGCGATGTCCGATGGCGACTCGCGCACGACCGCATCGATCGTCGGCGAGAAGACGGACGGTTCCGCCGACTTCCCCCGCCCGCTGGCGGATCGCGCGGCGGCGGACGGGGGCCCGCCCCAGCCAAAGATCACCAGGTCCGCGCTCTCCTCCGCGACCGCCTCGATCACTCCGTCGGCGGCGCGACGACCGATCCGGACCATGGTCCTGATCTCGACCTCCTCCTCGTCGCCGAAATCCATGACGCGTTGCAGGAGACGGCGCGCCGTGCGGGCATGGGTTGCCCCCTCGCTGAGCGAAACGCCCTCAGGGACTTCCACGATCCCGAGCGCCGTGATCTCGGTCGGCCGGCCGTGCCCCACCCCGGCGGCGATGCGCACCAGGTCGCGAGCCGTCCGCGGGTTGGCAAGCGGCAGCAGGATTCGGTACGGCTGACGCCTCGGGCGGGCCATCAGGCGCTTGCCTTGGCGCGCATCTCGCGCCAGCGGGTGACGAGGTACGGCTTCAGCTCCTCGAATTCGCGCGCCACCGCCTCGATCACCCGCTCCGCCTGGTCGGTCGTCATCTCGATCGTCTCGGCGATGAACCCCGCGGTCCGCCCGAAGTAGAGCGGGGTGAGCGAGGCGAGCAGGCGCTCGCGATCGCTGCCCGGCCGGTTGTACGCGACGAGTGCGTCATAGAGGCAGCGGATCCACAGGTCCGCGGGGAAGTGGAATGCGGTCGGCAGGCTCGGGATCTCGATCGACATCACCCGGGCGAGCTGGTCGGGTGAGAGGATCCGCTCCCAGGCATCCACCTGTGACAGGCGCGCCGTCTCGAAGTTGTCGACCAGCTTGGCGTGGTTCACCTCCACCAGCTCGGGAGCGATCACCCGCTCGAAGCCGTACTCGGGGATGGAATGCGAGCCGCGGACTTTGAGCCATCGGTCCTCGTAGCGTCCGGCCAGGCCGAAGAGCGTGCCGACCACCTGCCGAAACATCGGCCCCAGGTCCCCGGCAGGGTCCTTGGCGTCGTGGATCTTGGCGCCGAGCCGTGTCTGGCAGACGGCGAAGCCCTCGTTGATGGCGGAATGGGTCATCCAGACGTCGATCCCGAAGCGCGCTGTCAGCTCGTCGAAGCTGTCGAGCTCCAGGTAGCGCTGCACCAGGTCGGCACTGATCGCGAACTCGCCGCCGATCGGCTGCCGAATTCGCGCGCCGTAGAGGGCGCGGGTCAGGGGATACGCGATCGAGTTGGTGATCGTGCCGTCGTACTTGTAGCGGGAGTAGAGCGGCGCCACGAAGTCATAACCACCCTTCAGGATCGGCCCGGCAAGGAGCTCGATCCACTCCGGCGCGATGCTGCGCAGGTCCGAGTCGACCATCACCATCG
>JBDTYC010000036.1:0-9805 GCA_040005815.1 Chloroflexota bacterium | reverse complement strand
GCGCTTCAAGCAGGAGGCCCGCTCCGCCGGCTCGCTCTCCCATCCGAACATCGTCTCGGTCTACGACTACGGGACCGATGCCGAGACCAACGGTCAGTTCATCGTCATGCAGCTGGTTGACGGCGAGGACCTGGCCGCCATCATCCACAAGCACGGGCGCCTCGACACCGACGACGCGGTGCGGATCGCGATCGGCGTCGCATCGGCCCTTGAGGCGGCGCATCGGCGCGGGATCGTCCATCGCGACGTGAAGCCGGGAAACATCCTCATCGACCACGACGTGAAGGTGACCGACTTCGGGATCGCCCGCGCGGTCAGCGAGGCCTCGATGACCGTCACCGGTACCACCCTTGGATCGGTCCATTACTTCAGCCCCGAGCAGGCGCGCGGCGACGAGGTGACCGGCCAATCGGACGTCTATGCCCTCGGCATCGTCCTGTACGAGATGCTGACTGGCCGGCGCCCGTTCGAGGGTGACTCCGCCGCCGGGGTGGCGCTCAAGCGGCTCTCCGAGGACCCCGCGCCGCCCACCCAGCATGGCCCCGTGCCACCCGGCCTGTCGGCGATCGTGATGCGCGCCCTCGAGCGTGATCCGGTCAATCGCTACCCCGATGCGGGCGCGTTCGCCGAGGCGCTTCGTGTCTGGCAGCGCGATCCCGACGCGGCCAATGCGGTGGCGGCCGCGGCCGGTGTCCCGCCCCTGACGCCCGCCGCGGGTGAGCCGACCGTCTACGTGCCGCCGCGCGTCACCCTGCCATCGGACCGTGCCGCGATCTCAGGGATGCCGGCCGAGCGACCGGGAGGCTCGCGCGGCGCTCCTCCGGGACGGCCGATCCAGCGCTACCCCGAGCCCCGCGACGAGGGCCAGCCGTGGTGGATCTGGCTCCTCGCGGTCCTGGCGGTGGTCCTGCTCGGGACGATTGGATTCCTCGGCGCCCAGGTGATCGGCGGCCTGGGGCCGGGTGGCTCGCCAACGCCGACGCCGAGCAGGCTGACCGTGCCGAACTGGGTTGGCGAGCCGATCGCCGGCGTCCGCGCCGATGCCGAACGGCTGGGCCTGATCCTGGACGAGCAGCCCCCCGAGCCCAGCGACACCGTCCCGGTCGACGACGTTATTCGGACGGATCCCGAGGCTGGCGCGCCCTACGAGCGGGGCGACACGATTCGAGTCGTCGTGAGCTCCGGCACCGAGCAGGTGGCCGTCCCGGTCCTCATCGGCCAGACCCGGGTCGAGGCGACCTCCACGCTCCAGGCCGTCCGCCTGCAGCTGGGCGGGGTCACCAGCGAGCAGTCCGATCGGCCAGCCGGTGAGGTGATCAGCACCAATCCGAGCGCCGGCGTGCAGGTCGGTGTCGGGAGCCAGGTGGACCTGGTCATCTCCCTCGGCCCCACTCCGACGCCGAGCCCGTCCCCCACGCCCGTCCCGACGCTCGTGCCGACTGCGAGCCCCACCCCCGTCCCGCCGCCGCCGTCCTCCACCCCCGGCCCCCCCTAACCCCGCGAGCAGTGCTACGATCCCGGCCGCAAGCCCGACCTGGAGATCACACCCGAACATGACAGCCCCGATGACGGTCGACGACGCCACCTTCGAGACAGAGGTCCTGAAGGCCGCGAAGCCGGTCCTCGTCGATTTCTGGGCCCCGTGGTGCGGGCCCTGCCGCCTCGTCTCTCCGGTCGTCGAGGCGGTCGGCGAGGCGCACGCGGACAAGATCACGACGGTCACGGTGAACACCGACGAGAACCAGCAGCTGGCGATGCGCTACAGCATCTTCAGCATCCCGACCATGATCGTCTTCAAGGACGGGCGGGAAGCCGCGCGCCTGGTCGGCTACATGCCCCAGGCGGCGTTGGAGGAGCGGCTTCGCGACTTTCTCGCCTGAGCCCGGTGCGCACCCGCACAATCGCTAGACTCAGCCGGTGATCATCAAGACGGAGCGCCGGACCGCCCCTGACCGGCGCCAGGTGGCCGACCCATTCGCCCCGGAGCGGCCAACCGGCGACCGCCGCACGATGTGCTGGGAGGTCGAGAATTGCACGCTCACCATCCGCTACCGCTGCCCTGCCTTCATCCTGCGGCGGCCGTGCTGGGAGCTCTGGGCGGTGGATGGGCTCGGCCCAGCCCGTGCCTGCTGCCACAACGAGATCGATTGTGAGCCGGGGCGTTGCGCGATCGCGGAAAAGCGCTTCGCCGGGACGGCCGAGCCGCTCGCCGTCCACGTTGGCCGCCGGGGGGTGCCGCTCGGCTACAGCAAGCCGCGCCGCCACTCCTGCCCGCACTTCTACCTTACCCATGGGGCGAAGGGGCGCGTCGGAACGGACTCGCCGGGCGTGCTTCGCATGCTGATGAAGCAGGACGGGGTCGTGAACCGATGCGACCTCCGTGGCGGCGTCCACCTCGACTCGAGCTACGTGAGCGACCTGTGCATGACCGGGCAGTACCACGACTGCGTCTTCTACGAGGACGAAGGGGCCTGAGCCAGTCCGCCGACTACGACGCGGCGGTGGCCGCTCTCCGCAACCGAGGGCGCTTCGGGATCAGCCTGGGCCTCGCCCGGGTCGAGGCGCTCCTGGACGAGCTCGGCAACCCGCAGCGCCAGCTGCGCGGCGCGCTCGTGGGCGGCACGAACGGCAAGGGGAGTGTCGTCGCCCTGGCCCGCTCCGCGCTCCAGGAGGCAGGCCTGCGCATCGGTACGATGCCGAAGCCCCACCTGGTCAGCTATCGCGAACGGATCGCCATCGACGGCGAGCAGATCAGCCGCGAGCGCTTCGCGGCCGCGCTTGAGGCCGTCTCTCCGGCGATCGACCGCGTCACCGCGCGCCTCGGACCGCCGACCGAGTTCGAGGCGCTGACCGCCGCGGCCTTCCGGGAGCTCGCTCGCGCGGGCGTTGACCTCGCCCTGGTCGAGGTTGGACTCGGGGGGCGGCTCGACGCCACTAACGTCCTGGACACCGGTGTGGCCGCGATCACCAACGTCCAGCACGATCACGAGCGGCTGCTCGGATCGACCCTGGCCGCGATCGGCGCCGAGAAGGCGGCAATCATCAAGCCGGGCAACCTGGCGGTGACCGGGGCACGAGGTCGTGGTCTGGCTCCCATCCTCGCTCGCGCAACCGAGGTCGGAGCGTCGCTGCGTCGAGCAGGACCCGGGCAGCCCTACGACGCGGTGGTCAGCGACGCGAGCTGGGACGGGATCATCGTCGACGCAACGCGCCCGGGCGGCCCGCTCCCGGGACTGCGAGTCGGGCTGCTTGGCAGCCACCAGGCCGCCAATGCCGCGGTGGCCCTCGCCCTCCTCGACGCCGTGGCCGATGACGCTTCGCGCAGGGATACCTCCCTGGGACTCGACGACGCGGCGATTCGGCGGGGATTCGCCGCAGCGCGCTGGCCGGGCCGCCTGGAGCTGCTCCGGGAGACACCCATCGGCCCGGTCCTCCTGGACGGCGCCCACAATCCGGCCGGGGCGCGTGCTCTGGCGCGCGCGCTTGCGGAGCTGGGGATGCGCCGCTTCCCGATGGTGTTCGGCGCGACGCGCGGGAAGCGGGTGGCGGCGGCGCTTCGCGCCCTGGCCCCGCTCGAGCCGCGGCTGATCTTCACCCGGGTCGAGGACGCCACCGCCCTCCCCGTCGAGGAGCTGCTCAATCGCTGGCGGCGGATCGGTGCGGGCGGCGGGCGAACCGCCGCGGACCCTGGTGCCGCGCTCCGGCTGGCGGCGGATCTCCGCTCCTCTGCGGAGCAGCCGGTCGTGGTGGCGGGCTCGCTCTACCTCGTCGGTGCGGCGCGTGGGATGCTCCTCGGCCAGGAGGACGCGTGATCGAGCTGCGCTGGGGCGAGCGGACCTGGGTCATGGGGATCATCAATATCACCGCCGACTCGTTCAGTGGTGACGGCATCGCGACGCCCGGACGGAGCGAGGCGGAGATCGTGGCGGCCGCGGTTGAGCAGGCGCGAGGGTTCGTGGCAGCCGGAGCCCAGATGCTGGACGTCGGCGCGGAGTCTTCGCGTCCGGCCCAATTCTACGGCGATCACCCCCCCATCTCGGCCGAGGACGAGGCGGCGCTGGCGGTGCCCGTAGTAGCAGCCCTCTCCGAGCGCTTCGGCGACCGCGCTCGGATCAGCATCGACACCACCAAGGGATCGGTGGCGCGGCGGGCACTCGCCGCCGGCGCAACGATCGTCAACGATGTATGGGCCGGTCACCACGACCCTGACACCCTGGCCGCCGCCGCCGAGGGCCGTGCACATCTGGTGCTGATGCACAACAAGGAGCTCGCCGAGTACCCGAGCGGCGTCTTCGACGAGGTGGTCGCGTGGCTGCGCGCTTCGATCGACGACGCCATTGGGGCGGGCGTCCCGCCGGAGCGCCTGATCGTCGATCCTGGGATCGGCTTCGGCAAGACGCCGGAACACTCGATCGAGATCCTGCATCGGCTGGCCGAGCTGAAGTCGGCGCTGGGCGGCCTCCCGCTGCTGGTCGGCACGAGCCGAAAGCGGGTCATCGGCGAGCTCCTTGGCGGAGCGGCGCCGGACAAGCGGCTGGAGGGGACCGCGGCCAGCGTGGCGCTGGCGATCGCCGCGGGGGCCGATATCGTTCGGGTCCACGAGGTTGGCCCGATCATGAAGACCGTGCGAGTGGCCGATGGGATCGTGAGGTGGCGTAAGTGAGCGACCGGATCACGCTGCGCGGGATGCAGTTCACAGGGCGGCACGGCGTCTCGGACGAGGAGCGCGGGGCGCTGCAGCCCTTCGAGGTGGACCTCGTCCTGCGCCTCGACCTCTCCAGGCCGGCCAGGACCGATGACCTCGCTGACACGATCAACTACGCCGCGCTCTTCGACCTTGCCAGTGGCATCGTGCGCGAGAGTTCGTTCCACCTCCTCGAGGCGCTCGCCGGAGCAATCGCCGACGCGGTGCTCGCCGAGCACCCGGTCGACGACGTGGAGGTTCGCGTGCGCAAGCCAAAGGCCCCGTTGTCCGGGGCCCTTGAGTCGGTCGAGGTTCGGGTTCGCCGCAGGCGCGGCGACTAGGGGGCCGTCGGAAGGGTTCCCAGGGTCACGTCGATCTCCAGCGTTCGGCCGTCCCGCACCACGCTGAGGGTGACGGTGTCACCCGGTACATGCGGCAGGACGCGGGTCGAGAGGTCGTGCTCGGCGTCCACGGCCTCGCCGTCGACCGCCACCACGATGTCATCCTCGACCAGGCCGGCCTTATCGGCGGGGCTGTCGGGAAGCACCGCGGGCAGCCCGTTCGCCGACTTGGCGATGAGTACCCCATGGTCAACCGATAGCGCAAGGTCCTTGGCGACCTGCGCGTCGATGATGGTGTAGCGGACGCCAATCCACGGCCGGGCGATCGGCTTGCCGGCGAGGGCCAGCTGGACGATCGGTCGCGCCACGCTGATCGGGATGGCGAAACCGATCCCCTGCGCGTCCTGGTTGACGGCCGTGTTGATGCCGATCACCTGGCCGGCGCTGTTGATGAGGGGCCCGCCGGAGTTGCCCGGGTTGATGGCGGCATCGGTCTGGATCAGGTTGTTCAGCTGCTCCGAAGTGGTGCCGGTCGCGTCACCCGCCCGGATCTGCCGTCCGAGCCCCGACACGACACCCGTGGTGACCGTGTTCTCGAAGTTGCCGAGCGGGTTGCCGATCGCAATGGCGAGCTGACCCAGCTCGAGCTCCTCGCTCGATCCGAGGCTTGCGGCCGGGAGTCCGGTCGCATCGATCTTCACGATGGCGAGGTCGGTCAGGGTGTCGATGCCATAGACCCGACCGGTGAAGACGCGGCTGTCGTTCAGCTTGACGCTGATCTCATCGGCCCCGTCGACAACGTGCTTGTTGGTCAGAATCCAGCCGTTCGGGTCGAAGATGAAGCCAGAGCCGGTGCCATTCGCACCGCCCAGGACGCCGCCGCTGCTGCGTGACTCGATCACCACCACCGCGGGCATGACCCGCGCCACGGCGGTGATCACGGCGCTGGATTCGTCGATGTGCACCTGGCTGACGGAGCTCCCGGTGGGCTCATTCGACACGCCGCTCGAGCCGCGCCGCAGGAGGTTCGCGACAGCCGCGGCTGAGAGCGAGCCGGATATGATCGCCGTCACCAGCGCGATGGTCATGACGGAGACGACGCCAAGGCTGCGGCGCTCGCGAGGCTGGACCTGCTGGGCAGTCGCACCGTTCCAGGCCGGGGTCGCCCACGCGGGTCGAGATGGCTGGGTGGGTGGGGGCCCATAGCGGAGGACCTCGCGCTCATCCGTCTCAGGTTCTTCCGCCTTCGGTTCGGGTTCGTCTTGTTCGGTCATCGGCGTCTGCTCACTGCTTCCAGGTCGGGGGCGTCGCAGCGATCGTGCGCCGTGTGCGTTGCGAGCGTGCGCAGCGAGGGGTGAAGTTTCATTGACCTTGCGCGACCTCGACGCTGCGCGGGAGCCGCACCGTGAATGCCGATCCCTCGCCGATGGCGCTGGCCACCTCGATCTGCCCGCCGTGCATCTCGACGATCGAGCGCGCGATGGCCAGCCCGAGGCCGCTGCCCGAGGCCCGAGCCTCGCCGACGTTCGTGCCCCGGAAGAAGCGGTCGAAGACGTGCGGCAGCTCGGCGGCCAGGATTCCCGGCCCGCTGTCGCGCACCTCGACGACCGCGCCCTGGAGCTGATCCGTGAGCAGGACGCGCACCTGCCCGGCGAGTGGGGTGAACTTCAGGCCGTTGCCCACCAGGTTGGTCAGCAGCTGCACGATCCGCTCCCGATCGAACTGCAGCATCACGGGCGACTGGGGAACCTCGCTGACAAGGGTGACGCCGCGCTGCCCCGCGAGCTCGGCATGCGCCTCCACGACCGAGCGGATCGGGTCGCGCAGGTCGCCGAGCCGAATGTCGAGCGGGAAGATGCCTGCGTCGATCCGCGACAGATCGAGCAGGTTGGTGCTCATCCAGTCCAGTCGGCTGATCTGCTCGCTCGAGCGGTCCAGGAACTCGCGACGCGTCGCCTCGTCGACCTGCCCGTCGCGCTGCAGCTCCGTGAACGTCCGCAGCGCGGCGATCGGCGTGCGCAGCTCGTGCGAGACATCGGCGACGAACTCCCGGAGCCGATCACGATCAGCCTCCAGCATCCGGAGCGACTCGGAGAGCCGATCAGCCATCACGTTGAACTGCCGAGCCAGGTCGTCGATCTCGACGATGTCGGAGCGTGGGGCGCGCTCGTCGAGCTGCCCCTGCGCAAGCCGGCTGGAGGCCCGGCGGAGTCGCGCCAGCGGCGTGGTCATACGGCGGGCTACGAGCGCGCCCACGACCATCGAGACAGCGAGGGCGATGAAGCCTGCGAAGATCAGGGTCCCCCGCACGCTGTCCAGCGTCGCAAGGCGGCTGGTATACGGCTTCGAGACCGTGATCGTGAAGGTGATCGGCCTCAGCAGTCCAGGAAGGTCCTTCAGCTCCTCGGTCGCGCTCTGCGGGCCCACGTCAGGATCCGGACGCAGGCCCTGGGACCGCAGCTTCGAGTCAAACGAACCGTTGGGCGAGGCGGTCGCCGCCTCCGATCCATCCGGGTTGAAGATGGAAACAGTGCCCTGCGCGAGCGTGTTGGCCGCGGTCTGCGCGACCGGCAGGAGGAACTGCGTGTTGCGCAGCTCAGGGGTCGCGAGGATCTCGGCGGGCACCCGCGTGGCGTTGTCCTCCAGGAGGAGGCCGGTGGCGGCGGCCGCGACCTCGGCGCGCGTCTCGGCCTGGCTGACAAAGAGCCCCGGCAGGATCTGGTTGAGGGTGGCACCAGAAACTAATAGCGCTACCAGGGCGACGCTGGCCAGCGCGATGACCAGCCGCACGTTCAGCCGCTGCATCAGGCTCAGAGGACTCGCCAGTGGCCACCGGCTTGGGCCGAGTGGTTGGTCAGTCTTCGCTGAATGCATACCCAACCCCCCTCACCGTCTTGATGAAGCGGGGCTGGGCGGGATCCGGCTCGATCTTGTCGCGGATGTGGCTGATGTGGACGTTGATCGTCCGCTCGTCGGCCTCCAGGGCCTCGTAGTCGCGCACCAGCTCAAGCAGCTGGGTTCGGGTGTAGACGCGGCCGGGCTTGCTGGCCATGTGGCGCAGCAGATCGAACTCGGTGGTTGTGAGGCTGATCCGCTCGGTGCCGCGCGTCACGCGCCTGCGCTCGAGGTCGATCACCAGGTCGCCGCGGCGCAGCGTCCTCCCCGTCTGCGTATCGGCCAGCTCGCCGTAGGCGCGGCGCAGCAGCGCCTTGATGCGGCTCACCAGCTCGCGGACGCTGAACGGCTTGACGAGGTAGTCATCGGCGCCGATCTCGAGGCCGACCACCTTGTCAACCTCGTCGGCCCGCGCCGTAAGGAAGAGAACCGGCGCGCGCGTCTCGCGGCGCAGCTGCCGACAGACCTCGAAGCCATCGATCCCCGGCAGGCGGACGTCGAGGAGGATCAGGTCGGGGGCGATATCGGCGAACCGCTTGAGCGCCTCCTCGCCGGTGCCCACAATGGCCGTGCTGTAGCCCTCGCGCTCGAGGGCGACCTGAACTCCCCGAGCCACCGCGGGCTCGTCCTCGACGATCATGATCGTGCCGGCCATTCGGTCGGGATTCTAGACCGATCCCCGATGGGGCTCCTTGCCGCTCCATCGGTCCGCTGGTACGATGCCGACCCGCACAGCCATGTCGCCCACCGTCGTCCGGCCGTGCCCGGGCGAGCCAGTCGAGGATCAGCCACACCGATGGACCTGGAGATCGCCGTCAACGCACGCGAGGTGCACGGCAAGCAGAACAAGCGTCTTCGCACCAGCGGCGTGGTGCCCGGCGTGCTGTTCGGCAAGAAGATCGGGTCAATCCCGGTGCAGCTCGACGCCAAGGCGCTGGAGGTCCTCTACCACCAGGCGGGGCGCACCGGTGTGGTCAAGGTCTCGGTCGACGGCGGCCAGCCGACAAGCGCCATTATCAAGTCGGTACAGCGCAACCCGCTCACTCGCCGCGCACTGCACGTCGACCTGTTCGCCGTCGACCTGACGCAGGAGATGCTCGCCGACATCCCGCTCGTCTTTGTCGGCACCTCGTCCGCGGTCGAGATGGAAGGGGCCATCCTCTTCACCTCCCTCGACCACCTCAAGGTGCGCGGCCTCCCCGGTGACCTCCCGCACGAGATCGAGGTGGACCTGTCACCGCTGGTCGACCTCGAATCGACGATCCACGTCCGCGACCTCGTGGTCGACGGCAAGGTGACGATCGTTAACGACCCCGACGACCTCGTCGCCAAGGTCACGCCACCGCGCGAGGAGGAAGTGATCGAGCCGGTCGTCGCCGAGGGCGAGGGCGAAGCTGCCGAGGGTGGCGAAGCTGCCGAGGGCGAGGGCGCCGAAGAGGGCGCCGGCTCCACCGACGAGGGCGCCGAGAGCTAGCTCCCCGGCCTCATCCTCGCCGCGCAAATCCAATCTTCCCGCGCGGCCTGCGCATGGCTATAGTCGCGTTGTCCGGCTCGCCTTTCGTGACGAGCGCTCCACTGCTTCAGCGCGTCGCACCGCGCTCGCATCAGGAAGGAGGCGACCCGCCCCTCGCCGGCATCCACTTGCCCACCTCGTGACCTGACCTTCGCCCGCGCAGCGCGTGCCCGTCACGCCCGCGGCTTCGTCCCAAGGAGGAGAGGTTCCCGATGACCCAATCCCGCGAGGACGTCATCCAGCAGGACGTGCAGGACCTGCATGGACTCGGCTATGCCCAGGAGCTGCTGCGCAGCATGGGCGGCTTCAGCAACTTTGCGATCAGCTTCAGCATCATCTCGATCCTGACCGGCGCGGTCATCCTGTACGACT
>JBDTYC010000035.1:0-10043 GCA_040005815.1 Chloroflexota bacterium | reverse complement strand
CCTCGCACGGCTTCGAGTTCTTCCAGGTCGAGGGGCTGGTGGTGGATCGCGACACGAGCCTGGCAGACCTCAAGGGGATGCTCGAGGAGTTCGCCCGTGCCCTCTTCGGCGATGGGACGAAGACCCGCTTCCGCCCGGGCTACTACCCGTTCACGGAGCCATCCGTCGCATTCGACGTGGGTTGCCTGGTGTGTGGCGGGCCCGGCTGCCCTGCCTGTGGCCGGTCGGGCTGGATGACCATCCTGGGGGCAGGCATGGTCCATCCGACCGTGCTGCGGGCCGGCGAGATCGACCCCGACGAGTTCCAGGGGTACGCCTTCGGGATGGGCCTCGACCGGATCACGCTGCTGCGACACGGGATCCCGGACCTGCGCCTCCTGATGAGCGCCGACCTGCGCTTCCTCGAGCAGTTCCCCGGAGGCCGCTGACGATGCGCGTCCCGCTTTCCTGGCTGCGCGAGTACGTCGACTTCGACCTCTCTCCCGAGATGCTGGCGGAGCAGCTGACGATGCGAGGTCTCGAGGTGAGCGGCATCGAGGTCTCCGGCGCTGACTGGACCGATGTGGTCGTTGGGCGGCTCCTCTCCATCGAGCGGCATCCGAACGCGGACAAGCTGTGGCTCACGAGCGTGGACGTCGGGTCGGGGGAGCCGCTGCAGGTCGTCTGCGGCGCCGACAATATCGCCCCGGGTCAGCTCGTCCCGGTGGCGCTGGTCGGTTCGGTGCTGCCCGGCGGACACCGGATCGAGCGCAGCAAGATCCGCGGAGTGGAGTCTCAGGGGATGCTCTGCTCGGCGATCGAGCTCGGCATGGGCGACGATGCGGAGGGGATCCACATCCTGGGGAAGGGCGACGAGCTGCCGCTGGGCGCCGACCTGCGCCCGCTTCTGGGCGAGGTGGTGCTCGACGTGGACGTCAAGCCAAACCGCGGCGACGCGCTCTCGATGGTCGGCGTGGCGCGCGAGGTCGCCGCGTTCGCCGGCTCCGCGGTGCGCCTGCCCGAGTCGTCGGTCGGCGAGGATGGCGCCCTGCACGGGGCCGACCGCATCAGCGTGGTGATCGAAGACCCCGAGGGATGTCCGCGCTTCACCGTCCGTTGGTTCGAGGAGGTGCGGAACGGCGCCTCGCCACCCTGGATGCAGCGTCGGCTTCTCGCAGCCGGGATGCGGCCAATCAGCGCGGTGGTGGACGTCACGAACTACGTCATGCACGAGCTGGGCCAGCCGATGCACGCGTATGACGCGGATGGCATCCCCAACGGGCGAATCATCGTGCGCCGCGGTCGTGATGGCGAGCGGCTCGAGACGATCGACCACGAGCAGCGCAGCTTGGACGGCCGGATGTTGGTGATTGCCGACGAATCGCGTGCGATTGGCCTGGCCGGGATCATGGGCGGGGCGAGCACCGAGGTGCGCGAGACGACGACGCGGGTCATCCTCGAGTCGGCCATCTTCCACGGGCCGCTGATCCGGAACACGGCTCGCCGGCTGGGGCTCCGTTCCGAGGCCAGCCTCCGTCATGAGAAGGGGATCGGGCACCACCTGCCACGGCTCGCAGCGGACCGCGCGGCGCGGCTCATCGCCGAGATCACCGGTGCCCGGGTGGGGGCGGGGATCGTCGACAACGACCCGGGGCCGCGGCCGCAACGAGTGGTCACCATCGAGCTGCAGCGAACGGAGCGCCTGCTGGGCCTGCCGCTCACCCCCGCGACGGTTGCGAAGCTCCTGGCACCGCTTGACTTTTTGGTGGTGCCCGCCGGGGAGGGGAGCCTGGAGGTAACGGTTCCCGAGCATCGGCTGGATGTCCTGGCGGCCGAGGACGTCGCCGAAGAGATCGCCCGCAGTCACGGCTACGGCAATATCCCCGGTCGCCAGCCACAACCTGCCCTGCCGCCGTTCCGGCCGGATCCCGGCGAGCCGCGGCACCGAGTTCGCCGTGTCCTGGCGGGACTTGGCCTGGACGAGGTCCTGACCCACGCGTTGATCGGGCCGACCGACCTCGACCGGACGGGATTGGACTCGGCCGCGGCAGGGCTCGTTCACGTTGCAAACCCACTTGCCGAGGCGCACAGCATCATGCGCCCGTCGATGGCCGCTTCGATGCTCGCGTCGCTCGCCGACAACGTCCGGCAACGGCGCTCCAACGCGTGGATCTTCGAGGTGGGCAAGACCTACTGGAGCGACACTGGAAAGGGCCCCGCCTGGGCTGAGACGGCTGGCACCGCCAGGTTCGAAGCGTGGCATGTCGGTATCGCGCTGCTCGGCCCCGCCGCGGAGCGCTCGCCCGGCGCCGCGCCGCGTGACGCCGACGTAGCAGACCTGAAGGGGATCGTGGCTGCGCTCCACGCGGCCATCGGGGCGCCCGAGCCGGCCTTCCGGGCTGAGACAGCCGAGGAGCGGCATTCGCACCTGCACCCCGGTCGCGCTGCACGCCTGTATGACGCTTCGGGCCGCGCTTACGGCAACCTCGGCGAGGTCGACCCATCAGTCGCGGCGGCATGGGGCCTCCCCGGACGGCCGGTCGCCGGCGTCATCAACCTGCCACGGCTGCTCTCGCTCGCGACGCGTGACGTCCGAGCACGGACCATGCCAGCCGCCCAACCCCTCGACCGGGACCTCGCCGTAGTGGTCGACGCCAGCACGCCACTGGGCGAGGTGCTGCGCATCCTGCGCGAGACGGCCGGGCCGATCCTCGCCGGGTCGCACCTCTTTGACGAGTACCGGGGGCCGCAGGTCGGGGAGGGCAAGGTCTCGTACGCGATCGCCCTTCGCTTCCAGCCCGAGGCGGCCGGAGACGAGCGTGGGGTCGAGCGGGCGATGAAGCGAATCGGCGGCGCCCTCCAGCACCACGTGGGCGCCCAGATCCGCTGAGTGTCTTCCCCGCCGCTGGGTGGGCTGCTAGGCTTGCCGTCGGCCGAGCGGGAAACGGCCGGACCTAGGGAGGGATGCATGGAATTCCTGCAGAAGCTCGGGCCGATCGACCTCTTCATCGTGGCCAGTCTGGCTGCGGGCGTCTTCGCCGGATTCACGGGGGGCCTGATCCGATACGCCCTGAACATCGTGGTTGTGATCGCCGCGTTCATCATCGCCGCACAGCTGCGCGGCCCGTTCGACGCGATCCTGCAGGGATGGAACGTCTTCGGCCCCGAGATGCGCGAGCAGCTCGTCTTCCTGATCCTCTTCGTCGGGCTCACGATCGGCGGCTGGTTCATCGTCAGGGTCTTCTGGAAGGGCACTCGCCTGCCGATCGCGAAGCAGCTCGATGAGCTCGGCGGGGCGGTGCTGGGCCTCGTCTTCGCCGCTCTCTCGATCGTGATGACGCTGGTGGTGATGGACACCTTCTTCCAGTCCGCACCCGATGCCGCAGTGAATGCGGCCGGCCCGCTGAAGGGCTTCTACGACGCGATGGACTCGTCAGTCCTGGTCGACTTCTTCCGGGCCACGTTGATCCCGACCCTGGGCCAGGTCGCCCGACCGTTCGTGCCGGAGGAGATCGCCGAGTTCCTGAAGGCGCCGTGACACCGGCGGCAGGGATCGCCGCCGAATCGCCGGAGGCGATCTTCCAGCTGCCGCCCGTCGGCGACCGCGCCTGGTTTGACCGCTCGGCGGCGGAGGTCGCTCCCGACCTGCTTGGCGCGGTGCTGGTACACGACACACCGAGCGGCCGCATCGCCGGACGCATCGTCGAGGTCGAGGCGTACCTGGGGCCGGAGGACCTGGCCGCGCACTCGTCGCGTGGCCAGACCCCGCGCAACGCGGTCATGTTCGGGGAGCCTGGCCATCTTTACGTCTACCTCGTGTATGGCCTGCACCACTGTGCCAATGTGGTATGCGGCCCCGGTTCCAAGCCTGAGGCCGTCCTGCTGCGGGCGGCCGAGCTCACCGCAGGCGTGGATCAGGCACGCACCCGCCGCGGTGGAGTGCCATCCGCGCGACTCGCCGCTGGGCCGGGAAACCTCGCCTTGGCCTTCGGAATCGATCGTCGGCTCAACAGCGTCGACCTGCTGACAGGGCCGGTCCGCCTCCTCCGTGGCCCGCGACCGACGGCCATCGAGCGCAGCTCACGCATCGGCGTCGACTACGCCGGCGCCTGGGCTGATCGGCCCCTTCGTTACGTGATTCGCGATGACCCCCACCGATCTCGTCGCTGAGCCCGTCGCCGGTGCCGCCGCGGACGCGGGAACGCTGCGCGCGCTCGAGTTCGCGGCAATCGTGGAGCAGCTGGCCGAATTGACCGCGTTCGGGCCATCCCATGAGCTCGCAGAAGCCACCCTCCCCCTCGCGGATGGCGTTCATGTGCGACTGCTCCAAGACCAGACCGATGAGGCCAGCCGCCTCCTGACGGAGCAGTCGCAGGCCACCATCGGCGGCGCGCGCGACGTTCGACAGGCGCTCGAGCGGGCACGGCGCGGCGGCCGACTGGCGCCGATGGACCTGCTCGACATTGCCGAGACGCTGCGGGCGACGTCCACCTTCGGGACGCGGCTCGCGGAATGGCGTGGCACGCACCTGGCATCGGTTCGTGCCGAGCTGGATGACGCACCGCAGCTGCGGACGCGAATCGAGCGCACCGTGGACGAGGCGGGGGAGATCCTCGATTCGGCTTCGGCCGAGCTGGCCAGCATCCGCAGGCGACTGCGCACAGCACAGGACCGCGTCCGCGAGCGATTGAACACGATGCTGCGCTCCACCACGCTGGCGGGGGCCATTGGCGAGGCGATCGTCACGATGCGCGCCGGCCGCTACGTCATCCCGATCCGAGCCGAGGCGAAGGGCAAGGTGAAGGGGATCGTCCACGACCAGAGCGCCTCGGGCGCGACCCTCTTCATCGAGCCGCTGACGGTCGTCGAGCTGAACAACACCTGGACACAGGCAACCCTGGATGCCGCCCGAGAGGAGGAGCGGATCCTCGACGAGCTGTCGCGCGACGTCGAGGCGCACGCGGAGGTGCTGCTTGCCTCCCTCTCGGCACTGGCCCGCGCCGACCTGTGGATGGCTCGCGCTCGGCTCGGGATGCAGCTCGACGCGGTGCGACCGCAGGCATCCGAGGACGCCGCGGAGCTGCTCTCCGCCCGACACCCGCTGCTCGGTGCCGGTGCCGTCCCGATCGACCTCCGCATCGGCGAGCGATTCGGCTACCGGGCGTTGATCGTCACCGGTCCGAACACCGGAGGTAAGACCGTCTCGCTGAAGACGCTCGGCCTGCTCGCATTGATGCACCAGGCCGGCCTGCGGGTCCCGGCGGCCCATGGCGCTCGGCTTCCCGTCTTCAGCCGAGTGATGGCGGACATCGGCGACGAGCAGAGCATCGCCCAGTCGCTCTCCACCTTCTCCAGCCACCTCCGCAACGTGGTCCGCTTCGTGGCGTCCGCGGGGCCAGGCACGCTGGTGCTCCTCGACGAGATCGGGGCGGGAACCGACCCGACCGAGGGCTCGGCCCTGGCGATGGCCATCGTCGAGCAGCTGCTGGCATCCGGCGCCACCGTGGCCGCGACCACCCACTACGCCGAGCTGAAGGCGTTCGCCCAGGAGCACGCACTGGTCACGAATGCCTCGGTCGCCTTCGACGTCGCGACGTTGAGGCCCACCTATCGGCTCGAGATCGGCCTTCCCGGCAAGTCCCAGGCCTTCGCCATCGCCCAGCGCCTGGGCCTTCCTGCCGAGATCCTGGAGGACGCCCGGTCGCGGCTTGCCGCGGAGCATGTGAGCATGGAGGAGACGCTCGCCGCCATCGGCCGTGCCGAGGCCGAGCGCAACGTCGAGCTCGAACGTGCCAGGGAGGAACGCGAGGCGGCAGAGGGCGACCGCGAGCGCGCTCGGAGCGGTGTCACTCGCGCCCGAAGCGAGGCGGCCCAGACCCTCGCCGATGCGCGGCGCGTCGCCGACGCGATCCTGGCGCGCGCCGAGCGCGAGGTGGCCGAGGTGCTGCGCGAGCTGACCCGCCAGCGGAACCTGCGCGGCTCGCGCGGTGGGGGAACGCCCGCGAAGGCGGCCTTCGACGCTCTCAGCGAACGAGCCGGCCAGGCGCGATCAGACGCGGCTGGATCCGATGCGTTGGCCAACGATGCGACCGATGCCGCGCAGCAGCCGCGCGTCGGCCTGTGGGGTCGCAGTCGAACGCTGGGCAGCACCGGCAGGATCGTGGACGTCAGCGGACGCACCGGGCGGGTGACGATCGAAACCGATGGAGCACGCGTGGTCATCCCCGGGGACGACGTCGAGATCGTGGCCGAACCGATCAGCGGGCCTACGCCGCGGGACGAGGAGCTGGCCGAGCTGAAGCGACGCGCTGCCAGTCGCATCGCGCCCCGCCTCGACCTCCGCGGGGAGCGGGTCGAGGCCGCGCTCGAGCAGCTCACCGCCTACCTGGACGAAGCATTGCTGGCCGGCCTTGACGAGGCCCTCATCGTGCATGGCGCCGGGACCGGAGCGCTGCGCCGCTCAATCCGCGAGTACCTGGCGGAGCACCCACGGGTGCGCTCGACGCGGCCTGGCCGGCGCGAGGAGGGTGGCGACGGCGCGACCGTCGCTGAGCTCTAGGGCACTCCGGAGGGGACCGGCGTCGGGAGCGGGATTGGCGTGGGCACCGGGGTCGCCGTCGGCGTCGGTAAGGCGCTGGGGGTGGGGGATGGAAGCGGCGTCGGGGAGGGGCTCGGCGATGGGCTGGGCGACGGGGTCGAGGTCGGGATCTCGCCCGGCGTGCAAGTCTCGGTCGGAGCCAGCGGAGCGTCGAAGGCGGGCGACGGCGATCGGCGCACGGCGCTCTCCCTGCCGCGGAACTTCTCGATCCAGGCGCGGTTCGCCTCTTCCCACGTCGGGTGGGCGCCCTCGTAGTTGGCGAGATCGAGGAAGACCTTCTCCTCTGGCGCCTGCTCGCCCGGTGAGGCACCCGGCGCGGCGGACTGCAGTGGGTCGCCACAGCCCGGCTGCCAGATCTTCCCGGTGGCAGCCTCGATCATGAGCCTGACGTGGAGCGAGTCGCGCTCACCCGGCTGGTGGGCCGCCGCGAAGTCCTCGGTGACCGTCCTGGTGGTGAACTCGCCGGGCAGCATCCCGGTCAGCGCGTCGACCTCGACCGACACGATGTCAGCGGGACGCGGGAAGTCGCGCACTGGCAGCTCGTTGGCGGCGGTCACCTCGGCCATGTAGTCGTGCCAGATGAAGGTCGGGCCATCGGCCGCAAAGACGTCCTTGATGTCGGTGAAGTCGCTGTTGCCGACCCAGACGCCGGTGATGATCGCCCCCTCGTCGATGGTCGGATCCGCGTCCGGCGCCAGATAGCCGAAGGCCTGCAGGTCCCGGAAGTCGTTGGTCGTGCCCGTCTTGAGGGTTGCGGGGCGCCGGCCCGCATCGGTCGTGAGCTGGAAACGTCGGCCCCAGATGATGTTTGTGTCCGGGTTGGTGTTGTCCTTGAGGATGTCCGTGACGAGGTAGGCTGCATCCTCGCCCAGAACCCGCTCAGGCTTCGCGGCGTCTGCGTGGTCGTAGATGACGTTGCCGTCGCGATCCTTGATGGTGGCGATCAGGAACGGCTCGGCCAGCGTCCCGCCATTCGCGATGGCGCCATAGGCTCCGGCGAGGTCGAGCATGTGGACGCCCAGGGTCCCCAGGGTCAGGGATGGGACCTCGTGGTCGGGCTGCCGCGGGTCCCATTCGAGCCCGAGGCGCTCGGCCATGTCGACCACGTTCTTGGTGCCGATCAGCTGCTGGGCCTTCGTCACCGGAATGTTCCACGAATACTTCAGCGCGTCGCGCACGCGGACTGGGCCGCGCTCGTTGCCACTGGCATTCGGCACTGTGTAGCCCTCCGCGATGACGCCCTGGACGTCCATGAACATCGTCGCCGGCGTAATCGATCCTCGCTCGAAGCCGGTGGCGTAGGTGATCGGCTTGAAGGCGGAGCCAGACTGCCGATAGGCCTGCCCGACCACGTCGTACTGGGGCTGGTGGGCGGGGGTCGCTTCACCGTAGTAGTTGGCCGATCCGACGTAGGCCAGCACCGCGCCGGTCCGGTAGTTGATCGTCACCAGGGCGTCGTTGTTGATGTTGCGATCCTGAAGCTGCTTGATCCAGGCCAGCGCCGGTTCACCGTACTTGGCCACCAGCTGCTCATCACTGAGGCGGTCCATGTCGTAGGCCACGCCAGCCCACTTCTCGGCGCTGACCTGGTAGCCGTTGTAGTCCAGGCTAGTCGTGATCACGAGGCCTCCGCGATCGAGCAGGTCCTCCTTGCCGAGCAGCTCGGCGGCGGCGCGACGCACGGCGTAGACGAAGTGGGGCGCTTTGTACTGCGTGTCCTGCGGCGGCGCCAGGACGATCTGCTCGGCCGCAGCCTGATCGCGCTGAGCCTGGGTGATGGCACCGGTCTCGACCATCCCGTCGAGCACGAATCCCTGGACGCGGATGGCGTCGGCGTCGGCGGGCACGACCAGAACAGTGTTGCCCGCTGAATCGGTCGTCGGCACAGCCACCTGGGAGGGGTCGAGCGCCGAGGGGGCGCGAACGAGGCCGGCAAGCATCGCAGCCTCACCGATCGTCAGCTGGTCTTCGGGAGCCGTGGAGGTGATGTCCTTGTCGAAGTAGCGGCTGGCGGCGGCCCAGATGCCATACGCGTTGTTGCCGTAGTAGACCTGGTTCAGGTACATCTCGAGCAGCTTCTGCTTCCCCTCCACCCCGGGGTAGGCATCTCCGACTCGTAGCGCCAGCAGTGCCTCCTTGATCTTCCGCTCCCAGCGGCGATCGGGGTTCACGAGCAGGTCTGCGTCGAAGAGGCGGATGCGCACCAGCTGCTGGCAGATCGTCGAGGCGCCGGAGACCGTCTCAGAGGCGGAGAAGTTCTGGAGCGCTGCGCGGACGATTGCCTTGAAGTCGATGCAGGGGTTGGTCCAGAAGTTCTGGTCCTCCGCGGCCACTTGTGCATCGGCCATCAACTGCGGGATCTTGTCGAAGGAGATAACGCGCCGCTGCTCGGCCGCGAAGGTGGCGAGCTCGACGCCATCGGCCGACATGACGCTGGAGCCCTGGCTAAGCTCGAAGTGCTCGAGCTGGGATGGGTCGGGGAGGCCGCTGGCGTACGACGCGAAGGCGGCCACGACCCCGACGAAAAGGGCAGCCGCCAGCGCCGCGAAGACGCCGAGGATCATCGCCGGGAGCGGGGCGATCCCCGTGATAGGGCCTGAGCTGGCTGAGCGGGGTGCCGGCGGCCTGCCTGAATAGCGGCCCCGGGCCCGCCGTGGGGGCCGTCCGTACATGTTGGCCAAGCCTAGCACGCGAGGCCGCGCGAGGCCGATCGGGCCCATATACTCAACCGCCCATGGCTGCCCATATCCTTGATGAGCTCGCATGGCGCAGTGCCGTCGCGCACAGCACCGATGCCGATGCGTTGCGCACTGCCCTGAGCGCCGGCCCGATCACCTTCTACTGCGGCTTCGACCCGACGCATGAGAGTCTTCACTTCGGGAACCTGGTGCAGCTCGTCACCATGCGGCGCCTGCAGCTCGCCGGTCACGATCCGATCGCGGTGGTCGGCGGAGCGACGGGGCTGATTGGTGACCCAAGTGGCCGGTCGGCCGAGCGCAGCCTGAACGAGGCCGACGTGGTCGCCGACTGGGTCGAGCGGATTCGCGGCCAGGTGCAGCGCTACCTCGACTTCGAGGGTCCTCATCCGGCGCGCATCGTCAACAACCTGGACTGGACCGCCCCGGTCTCGGCCTTGGATCTCCTGCGGGACGTCGGGAAGCACTTCAGCGTCAATCGCATGCTCGACAAGGAATCCGTCAAGGCCCGCCTCGACGGGCCGGGAATCAGCTTCACGGAGTTCAGCTACCAGATCCTGCAGGCATTCGACTACCTTGAGTTGCATCGGCGTTACGGCTGCAGCCTGCAGACCGGCGGCAGCGACCAGTGGGGAAACATCACCGCCGGCATCGACCTGATCCGCCGCGTCACCGGCGATGCCGTCCATGCCCTGGCGACCCCGCTGATCACCAAGGCGGACGGGACGAAGTACGGCAAGACCGAGAGCGGAGCGCTCTTCCTCAACCCG
>JBDTYC010000034.1:0-10148 GCA_040005815.1 Chloroflexota bacterium | reverse complement strand
CAGTAGCAACACCTGACGGGAGTACGACGAACACCGAGGTCTGCATCAATGAGAAAAGCCGGCGCTCGCGCGCCGGCCCTGCGTGACTCCGGGGGAGGTTCTACTGGACGTGGACTTCCATGTTCATGGCGTGGTGGACCGTGCAGGTGATGTGGTAGTCACCTGCGACCGTGAAGACCAAGTCACCCTGGGACCCGCCATTCACCGACACCTTCTGGACCCTCGCGTCAGAGACCTCAACCCCGTTCTCACCCTCGGCCAGGATGTGCGTCACCACGTCCTGGTTGACGAACGTCAGGCCGCCAACTGGCACGGTGATCTCGGTAACCTTGAACGCCAGACCGCTGAGCGTCACGCTCGCGCCGCCACTTGAAGCCTGGCTTGATGGCGCCTGACTCCCCGGTGCCTCGCTGGTGCTGCTTCCAGAGCTGCACGCGGCGAGCGCGAGGACAAGAGCGGGCAGCACCGCAGCAGGTCTCAGAAGTCGGTGGCGGGCGAATGGATGATGGGACATCGGTCTCTCCTGTCTGGTGGTGGACTATCTCTTCCTACGCAAGGGGTTGCATTCGTCAAGGGTTAGCCGGCGGAATGATGGTCAGCAGGCTCCCTTGGATGAGGTCAGCGGTCATTGGCCCGAAATAGCGATCCCGGATGATGCCATCCGGGCCGATGAAGTAGTGGGTCGGTGCTCCCCACACGCCATACGCCCCCATCGAGCTGGACGATGTATCGACCGCGATCGGGTATGGAAGCCCATGCTCCCGGGCGTATTCGCGCACCGCGGCGCTGCTGTCCCAGACGTCAATCCCCAGGAGCATGAGGCCCCCTCCGCGATGCGCCTCATACGCGGCGGCGACGGCCGGAGCCTCCGCCTCGCACGGCGCACACGCCGTCTTCCAGAAGACCAGCCAGATCGGGTGGCCGTCGAAGGCGGCAAGCCGCACCGGCACGCCGTCGGGATCGGTCAAGGGCAGGGATCCCGTGCCCGATTCCGCAGTTCCGGGTGCAATCTGGCCGATCTGGACCCCCGGGGCTGCGCTGCCGATGATGAAGAACGATGGCCTTGGCTCGCCACCACCCAGCGGCCGCGTCGCGAGGACGACGACAGCCAGGGCCGCCAGGCCGACGACTGGCAGCCCGACCAGTCGTGGAACGCGTCGCCGCTCCGCCGCGGGCCGTGGGGTCTCTGTCTGCATCGCGGCGGCAGTCTAGGCGCAGCCAGGGGATGCGTCCCCCCAGCTAGGTCTCGTCCTGCACCAGGTGATGCTCGAGGGCGTATCGCGTGAGCGCCACCCGCCCCCGAGCTCCAGACTTGTCGGTGACGTTGGCGATATGCCGCCGCACGGTGTTGGCGCTGATGCCAAGCGCCTGTCCTGTTTCAGCGGCGGTCCGGCCGGCCGTCAGCAGCCGCAGAACCTCGATCTCGCGTGCAGTGAGCCGGTCGGCCCGGCGGAGCCAGCGCAGGGAGTCGACAACCACCCCGGATGCCACCACGGGGTGGACGTAATGCTGATTCCTGGCAACCGCGCGGACCGCTGTCAGCAGGTCAACGCTGGGCGCTCCCTTTACGACGTACCCAGCGGCGCCAGCCAGGAACGCCTGTCGCACGGTCTCCTCGTGCTCGTGCATCGTGACAGTCACCAACCGGATGCGGGGATGGCGGTTGGTCAAGTCGCGCAGCAGCGCGATCCCATCGGACTCGCCCAGCGTCAGGTCGATCACCATGACGTGTGGCCTGCGGGTCGCCGCCAGCGCGAAGGCGCCGGCCGCATCGGCTGCGTCACCCACCACCTCGATGTCGGGCTCCTGCTCCAGGATGAGGCGCAGCCCCTCCCGGACCAGGGCATGGTCGTCGACGATGCCGATACGGATGGGCTGCATCAGCGTGCCGCCACTCGAACCGGCACTTCGAGGGTGACCCGGGTGCCGCGGTCTGCCGCCGACTGGATGGAGAGGCGTCCTCCGAGCAGCTCGGCGCGTTCGTACATGCCTGCCAGGCCGATCCCCGGATCGATCGCGGCCGCAGGGTCGAAGCCTCGCCCCTCGTCCACGACCACCACCGAAAGGCGTCCGTCGCCGGCACTGAGCCAGGTGTGCGCGACCGGTGCACCACTGTGACGGGCGGCGTTGGCGAGCGCCTCCTGGACGATCCGATACACCCCGACTGTGACGGTGGGATCGAGCGGCGGCATCGGCTCGAGCGACGGATCAACGTGGACGCGAACGGGAAAACCTGACTGTCCCGCGAGATCTCGGATCGCAGCGCTCAGCCCACGCTCTTCGATGCGCGCCGGCCGCATCCGATGCGCGAGGTGGCGCACCTCGGCGAGGGCATTCTCCGCCAGCTTGCGCGCTGCCCGTACGTTGCGTGCCCTGGCATCTGCCGCTCCTGCGCTGCTGGCAGCGTCCAGCGTAAGGGTCATGGCGGTGAGCACCTGGCCGACGCCGTCGTGCAACTCGAGCGCGATTCGGCGCCGCTCGTCCTCCTCGACGGTCAGCAACCGCTCGCTGGCCTGCCGGAAGAGGCTGGCGTATCGGCGCGCGGTCAGGTCCACGCGGTCTGCCATCCAGGCCACCAGGACAGCGATGACAAACATGAGCGGCCATTCTGCAAGGTCGAAAGCCGGCTCATGCAGGCCGAAGAATGGGGCGTTGGCGTACACCAGTAGCGGGACAGAGACGATCCCGACCCGCAGCAGCGTTGGCCTGAGGCCGAACAGGAACGCCTGAACGGTCAGCAGCACAAAGACCACGTGGAACATCACATCGGCCGGCAGGATCGGATAGGCGAAGGTCAGGACGATAGTGACGGTCGACGCCACGTCCAGAACGACCTGCGAGGCCCGTCGATTGAGATGCAGCCACGAGGTCCAGCGTTCCGCACGCGAGGCCGGTGCCGGGTCGATCCCGCCCACATCGGCGGCTCGCTGACCCGGGTACGCGACAGCATCTGGGAGCGCCGACGACGTGTAGGGCGGGATGGCCAATACGGGACTCCAGAATGGCTGGTTCCGAGTATAGGAGCGTCCGCAACCGATGACGATGCTGGGCAGCAGCGCGGCATACAGCGCCGCGCCGATGGCCATGCCATGCGGTTCATCGCACGCCGAGGAGGAGAGATGACCGGAACACTGCGTCGAGGGTTGGCGCTGATCGCGATCGGCAGCCTGCTCGCATCCTGCGCGAGCGGGCCATCCAGCGGGCCCGTGGCCGCGACCGTCAAGGAGTGGCAGATCAGCCTCAGCGCGACCGACCTCAAGGCTGGCGCGATCACCTTCAACGTCACGAACAACGGCGACAAAGAGCACGAGTTCGTGATCCGCAAGACGGACCTGAAGGCGGATGCGTTGCCCACCAATGACGACGGGACCGTCATCGAAGATTCACCACAGTTGACCGAGGTCGGTACACCTAGCGAGCTCGGCGAGATCAAGTCCGGCAGCAACGACCGCACTGTCACGGTGACGCTCCAGCCCGGGCACTATGTGATCTTCTGCAACCTCCACGTCGAGGACCTGGTGCATTACCAGAAGGGCATGCACATCGACTTCACGGTTACCTGAGCGCCATCAGCTCACGGGTGACAAGTCCTCGGCGTCATCTGCTGATCGCTGTCGCGATCTGGGCGGTCCTCTCCGTCGTGGGGATCGCCCTGGTCGCGGGCATCCAGATCATCCCGGTCATCGCCTCACGAGAGGCGGAGATCGAGGACTCGGCGTTCGTCCTCCTCACCGTCCTGTCGGTCCCCGTGCTCCTCTTCGTGGTGGTGGGACTTGTCTACTCCGCACTCCGCTTTCGCGCGAACGGTGATGACCAAGACGGACCGCCAATCCACGGCCATCGCGGCTTTCAGGGGATCTGGCTGGGCATCAGCTTCGCGCTTGTGATCGGCCTGTTCGGCTACGGCGCGGTGGGGCTCGTCGAGATCCGTGGACAGCAGAGCGCGGACTTCGAGGTGCTGGTCCGTGCCGAGCAATGGGCCTGGCACTTCGAGTACCCCTCGGCCGGGGTCGTTTCGCAAGAGCTCCACATCCCGGTCGGCGAGCGGGTGCACCTGGTCATCTCATCGGACGACGTGATCCATTCATTCTGGGTGCCGGCCTTTGGCGTCAAGCAGGACGCCGTCCCGGGCCGCGACACCCAGATCTACCTGACCGCGACGGTGGCCGGCACCTATCCCGGCCTGTGTGCCGAGCTCTGTGGCTTCGGACATACGGACATGCGCCTCACAACCGTGGTCAGCGCCCAGGCTGACCTCGACACCTGGCTGAGCGACCAACCCAGCCCGTCACCCGACGGATCGGGGCCGCCTCCCGACCAGAGCGAGCCACCCAAATGAGAGCTCTCAAGCCAGGGCTCCTGCGCGCAGTGCTGGGCGCCGGGATCGGCATCGGCATTGGCGTCGGGTCGTTGACGCTTGCCCAGGGGGCGGGGCTGGTCATTGACCCCGGCCAGATCCTGGGCCTTGCCTACCTCCTGGCATGGCTGGGCTTTCTGTTCGGCGTCGGGGCCTTCCGCTTCTGGCTGACCTGGGCGGCCGGCCGGGAGATCGATCCGGCCGAGGAGCACGCCGCGCACGGCATCGCGGGGGACTGGGGCCGGTACTTCCGATTCACGACCGACCACAAGGTCATCGGGGTCCAATACCTCGTAACGGCCTTCCTGCTGTTCATGACCGCTGGAACCTTCGCCATGCTCATGCGCCTGGAGCTGGCCCAGCCCGGCCTGGCGCTAGGGAAAGAGGCCTACAACGACATCATGAGCACGCACGGGGCGATGATGATCACCGTCGCCCTGATCTCGATCATCGGTGGACTGGGCAACTTCCTGGTGCCGATCATGATCGGGGCGCGGGACATGGCGTTCCCGAAGACCAACGCGCTCAGCTACTGGATGCTGCCTCTGGCGATCCTCCTGGTCGCCATCAACCCGCTGCTGGGCGGCTTCGATAGCGGCTGGACCGCGTATCCGCCGCTGAGCCAGCAGGCGAACCTGGGGCAGCAGGCCTACCTGATGGCCTTCGTGACGGTGGGCATCAGCTCGATCTTGAGCTCCATCAACTTCCTGGTGACCGTGTTCCGCATGCGCGCTCCGGGGATGTCGCTGATGCGGATGCCGATCTTCGTCTGGGCCCTGACCGTGACCGCAACCCTGGGACTGGTCGCCACCTCGGTGGTTGCGGCGGCGTTCACCATGCTCCTCTTCGATCGCGTGCTGGGCACCTCGTTCTACCGGCCCAGCCGTGGCGGCGACGTGCTGCTGTTCGAGCACCTCTTCTGGTTCTATTCGCACCCAGCCGTCTACATCATGGGACTGCCGGGGCTGGGCGCGATCCTGGAGGTGGTGCCGGTCTTCGCCCGCAAGCCGCTCTTCGCATACCGGCTGGCGGTGCTGTCGTTCATCTCCATCGGCGTCCTCTCCTTCATGGTCTGGGCGCACCACATGTTCGTGAGCGGCATGGCCGAGTTCTTCCACATCCCGATCATGCTCACGACCGAGCTGATCTCGGTCCCCACCGGAATCGTTTTCCTGGCGGCGCTGGGCACGATCTGGATGGGGAAGCTCCATTTCAAGACGCCGATGCTGTGGGTCTTCGGTTTCATCTGGGCGTTCCTGATCGGCGGCATCACCGGGGTCTACCTGGCCGATGTGCCGACCGACATCACCCTTTCGGACACCTACTTCGTGGTCGCCCACTTCCACTACACCATCGTGGGTGGCACGATCTTTGGGCTCTTTGCCGGCACCTACTACTGGTTCCCCAAGATCACCGGGCGGATGTACAACGAGCGGCTCGGGCAGCTCCACTTCTGGTGGTTCACGATCGCTTTCAACGCAACCTTCCTGCCGATGTTCTGGCTGGGGATCGAGGGTATGCGACGCCGCGTGGCCGACTATCCGTCGCAGTACGGTGGGCTGAATCTGTTCATCAGCATCGCGGCGTTCAACATCTTCCTGTCGGTGGCGGTGTTTGCCTTCAACATGATCCAATCTTGGCGGCGTGGTCCCAAGGCCGAGGCCAACCCGTGGCGCGCGCAAACGCTGGAATGGCAGGTTGCCTCGCCACCCCCGATCCAGAACTTCGACCAAATCCCGACGGTCAGCGCCGGCCCCTATGAGTACGGCGGGGGCGGGGTGCCTGCGGAAGGGCGCGCGGCACCATGAGCACGCAGGCGGGGACGTCGGATCGTCACGAGCACCAGGACCACATGGGCTTCGGCGAGCAGGAGGAGCACGCGGCCCGGAGCAACATGCTGCTCGGCGTCAAGCTCGGGATCCTGTCCGAGGTGATGCTCTTCGGGGCGCTATTCGCGGCCTACTTCGTGATCCGTTCGGAGAGCGGCGGCTGGCCGCCCGACGGACACGAGCGTCCCGAGCTGCTGCTGCCGGGCATCAACACGCTGCTCCTCCTCTCCAGCAGCGTCACTATGCAGTGGGCGGTGCGGGCCATCGGGCGCGGCGACGTCCAGAAGATGCGTTTGGGACTGCGCATCACGCTGCTGCTCGGCAGCATCTTCATCATCGTCCAGGGCTACGAGTTCGCCACCAGCGGGTTCGGCCTGGACGCGGGCGTCTTCGGCTCGACCTTCTACACGCTCACCGGTTTCCACGGGGCGCATGTCCTCGCGGGACTGGGCTTCATGGCGATCGTTGCGACACGAGCACGGCGTGGCCTCATCTCCGCGGAGCGGCACACCGCGGTGGAGGCGGCCAGCTACTACTGGCACTTCGTCGACGTGGTGTGGGTCTTCCTCTTCTCGACGCTCTACGTCCTCTGACGAGGCGTCAGGGCAGCAGCGTGTCCAGGGCCGCCCTCAATTCATCGGGGTAGGCCATCCCCTCGAACTTGGCCGCCACCTTGCCCTGGGCGTCGACCACGAACACATATGGCTCGGTCGGCAGGCCCCACTCGATGACCGCCCTGGTTGCCTTGGGATAGCCAGTCAGGTCCAGCTCGGGCTGGGTGCGGCCATCCTTGACCTGGAGCACGTAGGGCTCCACGTGGAGGAAGTTCACCTGACCGACGTACTCCGGCGCTACCACCTTCACCTGGTCCAGGGCCGGGCCGCACACCCCGCTGGTGCAGAAGAGCGGGGTGGCAAACACGACCACGAACGGCTTGCCGGCCTCGATCGCCTGCTTGATCGAAAGAGCGTAGAAGGCGAGGTCTGGGTCCGTGTCGGTGGAGATGGCGATGAGCGCCGCCGGATCGGTGGTGGTCAGTGTGTCGGACGCGGGGGCAGGGGCGCCGATGGCTGGAGTCTGGCTCGTATCGCGCACGGAGAAGAGGACGCGGGCCGTTCGATCTTCCAAGCCTGCGGCGGCCCCCGTCACCTCGAGCCCCCAGTCGCCGCCGTGACTGAACGCGGCGGGGGCGGTATAGATCGCCTTGACGTCGGGGATCAGCCAGCGGAAGGTGCCGTCGGCCTGACTGACCGGCGTGTCGACGTTGGCCGCCAGGTCGTACACGGCGACGTGGACCACCAGTTCGGCGGAGGCGAGGCTCTCTCCCTGTCGGTCCTGGAGCACCACCATGATCCGGTTGGTGTCGACCGCGAGGTCCGTGTTGATCAGGACCGGTATGAACTCGGTGTTGCCCACCACCATCCCGCTCCCGGGCCACCCGGGGTACTGGCCCGCGTCGGACGAGGGAGCGAGGCTCGCTCCCGGGGCATTCGAACAGGCGCTGAGCACCACCAGGAGCGGGGCGGCCAACCACCTCCGCCGACTAGCCGCTCCCCGATGCCCGCTCTGCGTTGCGTGCCGATCGTTCCCGCGTCCTGCGACTCTGCTTCTCATCGGCCCTCAGCCACGCATCAACCCCCACGACGATCGCGCCCAGCAGGATCAGGTCGCCCGCGCCCCACATGACGATGCCGGCGAGCTGCTGGTCAGTCAGCGGGTCAGGTCCCCACGTCCTGCCGAGGAACGCGTAGTGAGGGTACAGGATGTTCGGCGCGAAGTAGATTGCCAGCCCGACCGCAGTGTTGAACGGCATCTGGGCCGCCAGGTAGACAAGCCGACTGATCGGCCCAAGCCGCCACCGGATGGGGTCCGCACCGATCACCGGCCACCAGAAGAGAGCTCCGGAAGCGAGGAAGAGCAGGTGCTCGCCCGAGTGGATCACGTCGTCCTCCAGCGCCGCGTTGAAGACCGGCGTGAAGTGGGTTGCCCCCATGACCACCGCGAAAAGCGTCCACCCGACGGGAGGCCATGAGACGGCCTTCACGATCCGCGAATGCAGGACCGGCAGGAGGAGCTGGCGCCGGATCGTGGGAGAGACTGCCCGCAACGCGAGCGTGACGGGTGCTCCGAATGCCAGCAACGCTGGCGCGACCATGGCCAGTAGCAGGTGCTGGACCATGTGCACCGCGAAGAGGCTGTCCGCGTACACGTCCACCGCCGACACGAGCGCCACCCCAATGACTATCACGCCCGCCAGCCAGGCCGCGACGCGCCAGCGTGGCACCGGTGTGGCGGGGTGTTGGCGATTCACGACGCGGACAGCTGCGAGGTAGCCGCCGGCTGCCACCGCGGTGCCGATCCACGGCAGCGGGTCGCCGCTCCACGCCAGCCCTGAGACCCAGGCGAACAGCTGCATCGGCTCATGATTGTCGATTGAGTTGACGCCCATACCCCCGGGCCGCACACTCAGCCTCCATCCATCATCCGCCCCGCCCGCGAGCATGCCGCAGACCACCATCTACGTCGCGCCCCGGCTCGCCGGGACGCTGGGGACGATCCCTCCGGCGGTCGCCACCGTCGAGCTGGCGCGCCTCTTCGGGCGCAGCGCCGCGCTCGCGGGTGTCTCCCTCACGGTCGAGATGGGACGAACCGTCGCCCTGCTGGGTCCGAACGGCGCCGGGAAGACCACCCTGCTGCGGATCCTGGCCACCGCCATCCGTCCCTCTTATGGCTCCCTGTCGATCGACGGCATTGACGCCCTGCAGGAGCCGGACCTGGTACGGGGGCGAGCCGTCTACCTGTCGCATGCGACCGCTCACTACGACGACCTCACCGCCGAGGAGAACCTGCGGTTCGCGGCCACGATGTTCGGCTGGGGAGCGAGTGAAGGGCTGCCGGTCGTGCGTGAGGCACTGGCGACCGTCGACCTCGAAGCCGTTGCGGGACAGCGGGTCAGGACCTTTTCGGCGGGTATGCGGAAGCGCCTCGCGCTCGCGCGCGTCCTCGTCTCACGGCCGTCCCTCCTCTTGCTGGACGAGCCGCACGCGGCGCTGGACGGGGAGGGGATGGCGCTCGTCGATCGCGTCATTGGCCTCTGGAAAGGGGCCGGGGTAACGGTGATCGTCGCCTCCCACCAGGCCGAACGGATCGCGAGTCTGGCCGACGCGACTGTCCGGCTGGAGGCTGGCCTGGTTGCCGAGGTGAGCGGCAGCGGGGTAAGTTCCGCACCAGTTGGCGGAATGCCGCGACCGCGGGTGGCCGCGGCCGGAATGAACCGATGAGCGACCTGGCCCGCGGCCTGGCGGTGGCGATGGCGATCGCGCGCAAGGACGCCCTCTCCGAGCTGCGTGGCCGGCAGGCCGCTGGGTCCACGATCTTCTTCGCCGCGATCGTGCTGCTCCTCTTCGGCTTCGCGCTCGGACCCGACTCGCGACGCCTCTCCGAGGCGGCTCCGGGACTGCTGTGGCTGGCGATCGTATTCGGGGGCCTCCTGACGATGTCGCGGCTCCACCAGCTCGAGGCCGATGACGGAGCCTTCGAGCAGCTCGCCCTCTACCCGGTCGACCGCCGTGCGATCTACGCCGGCAAGGCGCTGGCAGGCGCGGCGGCGATGCTCGTCCTCGGCGGTCTGCTGCTCCCGGTGGTCGCAATCCTCTATGCCATCCCGGTCGGGGCCGCCTGGCTGCCGTTGTTGGCCGCCGTCGTGCTTGGCGGAATCGGCTTCGCGGCGATCGGCACCGCCTACGCCGGGCTGACGGTGCGGATGCGCGCCCGCGAGGTGATGCTACCGCTCCTGGTGCTCCCCATCGTGGCGCCGCTCCTCCTGGCCGCGGTGAAGGTGACCGTTATGGCGCTCAGCGGCGATCCGCTGGGCGAGCTGGGATCGTGGCTCCAGCTGCTGGTCGCATTCGACGTCATCATGCTGGTCGTGGGGGCCGGCACCTACGGCTTCCTGCTGGAGG
>JBDTYC010000033.1:0-10166 GCA_040005815.1 Chloroflexota bacterium | reverse complement strand
TGGCAGTACATCCGCCACATCGACGAGATGGGCGGGATGCTGGCCGCCATCGAGGCCGGCTACCCACAGGCCGAGATCGCCGATGCCGCCTATGCCCAGGCGCGCGTGCTGGAGGAGCACGAGCGCGAGACGATCGGGGTCACCACCTTCGCCGATCCGGAGGAGGTCCTTCGCATCCCCCTGCTGGAGATCGGCGCCGACCAGGAACGCCGCCACCTCGACCGGCTCCTGAGCACCCGGGCCGAACGCGACGCCGATGCCCACGCCCGCGCCATGAACAGGCTGCGCGCCGACGCCGCCGACGGTGAGAACCTCATGCCGGCCATCATCGCCGCCGTTCAGGCATACGCCACCATCGGCGAGATGTGCAACCTCCTTCGGCGCCAGTACGGCGAATACCGGGAGCCGCTCGCCGTGTGAGTCTGGAGGCGCAGGTCGCGCGGGTCCGGCGCGGTCCCGGTCCGTGTGAGCGGAACCGGGGGTCGCAGGGCACGCGCCCGTGCCGGACTCCCGCCCGCCTATCGTCGTCGCTGCCGCTTATCGGCGGCTTATCGGGCCCTTATCGGCCGCCCCAGGACCTAGCATTGCCCCGTGAAGCTGCACCTCGTCGACGCCACATTCGAGCTGTTCCGCGCGTATTACTCGCGCCCAGAGGAGCACGGACCCGATGGGCGCCCGGTCAACGCGGTCCGCGGCCTGATCGAGTCGATGCTCTCCCTCCTGCGCGAGCCGGACGCGACCCACATCGCCGCTGCCACCGACCACGTCATCGAGTCGTGGCGCAACGACGTCTACGCGCCGTACAAGAGCAGCGTCGGGATGGACCCGCAGCTCCTGACCCAGTTCGACGACGCAGAGCGGGCGCTGCGCGCCCTGGGTATCACCACCTGGGCGATGGTCGAGGACGAAGCCGATGACGGGATCGCGGCGGGCGTCGCCCGGTTCGGTGGGGACTCGCGGATGGAGCAGGTCGTGATCTGCAGCGTCGACAAGGACCTGGCCCAATGCGTGCGGGGTGAGCGGATCGTCCTGCGCGACCGCATGCGGACGATCACCTACGACGAGAACGGGGTCATCGCCAAGTTCGGCGTCGAGCCGGAGAGCATCCCCGACTACCTGGCGCTGGTCGGCGACAGCTCGGATGGCTACCCTGGGCTGCCAGGCTGGGGATCGAAGAGCGCGGCTACCGTGCTGGCCAAGTTCCGACATCTCGAGGAGATTCCCGCCTCGCCGCTGGAATGGGGCGTCCCCCTCCGCAACGCGGTCCGGCTGGCGGCGACCCTCCAGCAGCAGCGCGCCGACGCATTCCTCTACAAGCGGCTGGCCACCCTCAACGCCGATGCGGCGATCTCGGGCGACCTCGACTCGCTCGAATGGATTGGCGCGCCACGCGACGAGTTCGTGGCGCTCTGTGACGAGCTCGGCTTCGACCGCATCCGGGAGCGCGTGCACCGCTGGGCCTGACGGCGTAGGACCTTCGGTGGGTTCCGGTGCGGTCTTGTGGAACGCACGATCGGGGCGTGCCACGACGTGCCCTCGTCGCAGCCGGACTGGCTGTGCTCATCGCGTTCGCCGGCGGCCTGCCCGCATGGGTGGCGCCGACCGCTGCCGCGTCGTGCTCGAGCTGGACCTCGCAGACCGATCCGCCGCCCACGATTCGCGTCTTCCGACAACTGACGGGCGCTGTCGAAACGGTCGATTTCCGCGCCTACACCGAGAACGTGCTCTCGCGGGAGTGGATCGGTTCGTGGACCACCGAGTCCCTCCGCTCGGGCGCCCTGGCCGTGAAGCACTACGCCTGGTACCAGGTGCTCCATTGGCGCGGTGGCGTTAACACGGTCGGTGAGTGCTTCGACCTGCGCGACGATACCTACGACCAGCTCTATGACCCGAGCAAGGCGACCTGGAGCAGCGCTGCAGCGGCGGTGGATGCAACCTGGGGAACTCGCGTGCTGAAGAACGGGGCGATCTTCCCGACCTACTACAACGCCGGCACCTCGGGCGAGGCGTGCGGCGCGAACGCGACCGGCTGGAAGGCGTGGCAGTGGGGGACGCAGGCGTGCGGCCTGGCGGGCAAGACGGCTGCCGAGATCATGCTGATCTACTACTACCCCGGCGTGACGGTAAGCGGTGCTCCCTCCGCCAGCCCTTCACCGTCGCCGTCTGCGACCGCCCCACCAACCCCAACTCCGGCTCCGACCACAACTCCCCTTCCACCGACTGCGACGCCGGCCGCGACGGTCGCGGCCACACCGGTCAGCACACCCGTCCCGACTCCGGTTCCGACTCCGACCCCGACAGCCACTCCCGCTCCCACGCCGACGCCACTTCCGACGCCGCCGCCGAACCAGCAGCTGCCGGGTGGCGGACAGGCCGGGGTCGAGGATGCCTTCGCTCCTCCGCCACCACCGTCAGTCGATCCTTCGCCGGTCATCGTCGGGGCCGCCAACGAGGATCCCACTGCGCTCGAGGGCTTCCGCGGCGTCCCCGAGCCGTGGGAGCTCGAGGTCATGGCCCGCAGCCGGCACCTTGAGTGGCTCGAACGCGGATGGGCATGGGGCTATGCCTCGGTGCATGGCTCGGCCATGGACGTCGCCGGCTTCGTGACCGAGGTCGACCCGCCCGACCCGCGACTCACCAGCTTCCGCGAGCTCTGGGGACCGGCGGCCGAGAGACTCCTCACCGCCCTCGCCCATGGCCTCGCCGCGGACGGCGGGCTCGCCCTCAGGTTCCTCGGCCCGTCCTAGCTTCGGTGCTGGTCCGGGCCAAGGTTAACCATGACCAGCTCGGCCGTCGCGAGGTCCTGGATCGCCAGCCCGACGCTCTTGAAGACGGTGATGGCCGATGCGTCGCGCGTCGTCGCCCAGCCGGGTCCGATCGTGCCGATCTCAACGAACCCGTCGGCCGCCAAACGCCCGATCTCGATGGCGGCGAGCAGGTCCCCCGCCTCTTCGAGGACAGCTGCCCGCGAGTCGACCGCCACCAATGCGGCGGCCGCGAAGATCTCCGGCGGCAGCTCCACCATCCCCTTCTGGAAGCTCCCTACAGCGCTGATGTGCGTCCCCGGCGCCACCCAGTCGGCGGAGAAGATCGGCTCAAACGAGGTCGTCGCGCAGCAGATCACGTCGGCGCCCCGAATCGCCGCCTCAGGGCTATCTGCGGCGATGACCCGCGTGCCAGGCCCCAGCTCCGCAGTCAGGTTCGCGACAAACGCCTGGCGACGAGCGGGGGTCCGGGCAAAGACCCGCACCTCGTCGATCTGCCGGGCCGCCATGACGGCTCGCACCTGCCATGCGGCCTGGGCACCGACGCCGAAGACGGCCAGGACGTGCGCGTCGAGTCGCCCGAGGAGGCGCGTGCTGACGCCCGACGCTGCGCCGGTGCGCATCGCCGTCACGGTCGGACCATCGAGGATGGCCAGCGGCTCACCGGTTGCCGCATCGAGCCAGGCGACGACCGCATGGATCGTGGGCAGGCCGCGGGCCGCGTTGTCGGCCATGACCGTCACCAGCTTGACCGATGCGCCGGTCCCGCCTTCGCGGAGGCCGGGCATCAGCAGCAGGTCGCCCGCACCCATCGGAATCCGCGAGCGGATCGGTGACCGATCGCGCCCAGCCGCGACATCCCGGTACGCCGCCTCGACCGCGTCGAGCAGCTCGGGCATCGGGGCAGCGGCGCGGACCTGCTCGGCGTCGACGATGCGCATGGAGCGATCCTACCCGGCGCACCGCTGCCAGACTGGGCGGGCGAAGACGATCCAGCCGATCGCGGCGATCGCCGCCAGGCCGACCAGGGTCCAGGTCGTGGCCGCCGGCGAGAACCGCTCCGCCAGGAACCCGGCCACCAGGGTCGAGAGGGTGATCGTGAGCGTGACGAGCCCGTAATCGAAGCTGAAGACGCGTCCGCGGATGGCGTCTGGCGCGGCGCGCTGCAGCCCGTACGACGAGAGGGTCCATTGCGCGCCGCCGCCCAGGTGGCCGGCAAAGACGGCGAGGGCGGCCAGCGGCAGGATCGGCGCCAGGGGCAGCAGCCCGTAGCTGAGCGCGAAGATGCCGAACGAGGCGGCGATGCCGGCGATTAGCCCGCGCTCGCTGACGCCGACGATCGAGCGGACGAGGAAGGGGCCGATCAGCGCGCCCAACCCACGGGCGGCGAAGAGAATCCCGATCCCGGCATCGCCCGCCTTGAACACGTCGCGGCCGAAGACCGCCAGCATCAGGATCACGCCGGTGCCGACGCCGAAGGTCGTCTTGGAGAGGAGGAGCGCCGCGAGCGTCCGGTTGCCGCGCGCGAAGCGCAGCACGACGCGGATCGACTCCGCCACCCCGCCGAGCCCTTGATGTATGGCCTCACCTGCGGCCTGGGGAGCAGGGACGGCCCGAAACGAGCGGCGAATGCCCACGATAAGGAACCCCGAGGCCGCAAACGAGGCGGCGTTCACGATGAACGCCACGTCCCGTCCCAGCGTCGCCGCCACCAGGCCGCCAAGTGCCGCCCCCACCGCCAGCATCGTCCCCCAGGTCGCTCCGATCAGCACGTTCGCCTCCGCCAGTTCGCTCTCCTCGACGAGGTTGGGCAGCGACGCCGAGCTGGTCGGCTCGAAGACCGCCGCGCCGAGCGAGAGGAGCGCGGCCGCCACGAAGGCGATCCACAGCGTGTCGGGATCGCGGGCGAGGAGGAAGGCGAGGGCTGCCGGGACGCGGCACACGTCGGACATGACCATCAGGCGCCGTCGGTCGTAGCGGTCCGCCAGCACGCCGGCGATCGGCGAGGCCAGTGCAAAGGCCCCCGTCTGCACGACCAGCAGGAGCGATGCGATCGCCGGCGACCCGGTCAGCTCGAGGGCGAGCCCCAACAGCGCGACCGTCGCGAACCAGTCGCCGGCGAAGCTGATCAGCTGGGCGGCGAAGAGCCGGCTGAAGGCGGGATTGCCGCGCAGCAGGGTAAGGTACGGCCGCAGGCGCATGGGTGCGCCATCATGCCATGCGCCCCCTCGACGAGGCCCGATTCGAATTGAGCTGGTTCCCGCTCCTGCTGACCGCGCACATTATCCTGGCCGTGTCGCTGCTGGCACCCAGCCTGGTGCTCCCATTCCTGCTGCGCCGGCAATCCGTGAACGGCGAGCCGAGCACCATCGTCCGCCTGCTGGCTACCCTGCAGGGAACCGGGAGCCTCGTAATCGCCACCGGGCTGGCGCTGACCGGCGCTGGGCTGGTGATCAGCCTGGGGACCGAGATCCTGACCCAGCCATGGCTGCTGGTGGCGCTGGGGGTGTACGCCGCCAACCTGTTGGTCGCTGCGTTCATCTCGCGGCCGAACCTGCGCCGCCTGATGCGGCTTCGCGAGCCGGAGGCGGAGGGCTGGCACACCCAGGCCCGCAAGGTGCGCTACCTCGCCTACGCGATGGCGGCTGCCACCGGGCTGATCGGCTTCCTGATGAGCACCAAGCCCCCGTTGTGGTGATTGATCAGGAGAGGCTCGGGATCGGCAGCGGCTTCCCCAGGATCCAGTACAGGCCCGCAATCAGCACCAGCACGGCGATGACGAAGACGGAGAACCAGCGCAGAACGTCCCACATGGCCCGTCGATTCTATCAGCGCCTAGAATCCGCGCCGTGACCCTGCGCCTCTTCGACGCTCGCCGCGACGAGCTCATTCCGTTCACCCCCATCGGTCCCGGCCCGGTCGGCATATATGTCTGCGGCGTGACCCCCTATGACACAGGCCATCTGGGGCATGCGTTCACCTACCTGAGCTTTGACGTCCTGCATCGGTACCTGGCGTATCTGGGCCACCGCGTGGTCTACGTCCAGAACCTGACCGATGTCGACGACGACATGCTCCGACGCGCTCGGGAGAGCGGCGAGGACTACCTCCATCTCGGCAATCGGCACGTGACCACCTTCCTGACGGAGATGGAGGCGCTCAACTGGCTGCCCCCCGACCATTTCCCGCGCGCCACGCAGCACATTCCGCAGATGCTCGACCTCATCGGCCGCCTGGTGGCGAACGGGCACGCCTACGTCGCCGAGGGCCACGCCTACTTCAGCGTCGCGTCCTGGCCGACGTACGGGGAACTCTCGAAGCTCGCCCGCGCGGAGATGCTCCCCGTCGCGCTCGAGCGCGGTAGCAAGCCCGAGATGCCCGGACGGCGCGATCCGCTTGACTTCGTCCTGTGGCAGCCCTCACTTCCCGACGAGCCGGCGTGGGAATCGCCTTGGGGGGCGGGGCGCCCGGGCTGGCACATCGAGTGCTCGGCGATGAGCACGGCGTACCTCGGCAACCACTTCGAGATCCACGGAGGTGGCGGCGACCTCGCGTTCCCGCACCACGAGTCAGAGATCGCGCAGTCGGAGGCGGCGACGGGTGAGCGGCCTTTCGTCGAATGGTGGATGCACGCCGGGATGCTCCACTACGACGACGAGAAGATGAGCAAGTCGCTCGGCAACCTGGTTCTGGTACGCGACCTGCTCCGCACCTTCAGTGGCGACGCGATCCGCCTCTACCTCGTCAGCCACCACTATCGAGCCGAGCTCGCCTTCAGCCAGGACGATCTCGAGGCTGCGGCCCTCACCGCCACGCGGCTGCGGACGGCCGGCCTCGTCGCCGGCCCTGGCGGCCCCGACGACATCGATCCCGGCTCGCTGAGCCCGGTCGTCCGCCAGCACCGCGACCGGTTCCTGGAGGCGATGGACAACGATCTCGACACCCCGTCGGCGATGCCGCAGCTGGTGGCATTGGCAACCATCGCGCTGGAGGGTACCGGGCCGGCTCAGCGAGAGGAGGCCAGCCGCGTGGTCCTCGAGCTTGGGGCCGGCATCCTGGGGCTCCGGCTGGGGGCCGCAGAGGCCCTGCCGGAGATGGACGAAGCTGTCGGGACGTGACGCCCCCGCCCGACGACGAGATGGTCCCGGTCAGCGTCCGCCTCGGGACGGTGGTGCCGCCTGAGGACCCGGAGGACTGGACTCGCCCGCTCACCTGGGTTGCCGCGACGGGGATGCTCGCCGCCCCGGCCGTCGCCCTGGCCTGGTTCTCCCTCGCCAGCCCCACCGACGGCGCGCACCCTGTCGTCGGCACGTGGATCGTGGCGCTGGTGCTGGTGATCGGCGCGGCCGCGGCCGGTGGCACGCAGCTCGGACGGCTGCGCGCGTTCACCGGCACGCTGGGGGCAGCCCTCCTCGCTGCTCTGCTCGTGATCGTGGCGGGCGCCGTGAGCGCCGGGGAACGCCAGGTCGGCTCCGCCTCCCCACCACTCGCCCACGCGGTTGCCGCCTCGTTGGCCGGGCTCGCCGGCGCCTCACCGGCGGCGACGCTGGGCGCCTTCACCGCGGCTTCGTGGTCTCGGCTGCAGCGGGGAGCGGCGGCTGCGGCGCTTGGAGCCGCGGTGACGGTGGCGGTCCTGCCCGGCCTCTTCCAGATCTGACGAGGCCTAGCCGGTCCCCTTGCGGCTTAGCCGATCGGCGAGCCCGCCCGCGACCAGTGCGAGTCCCAGCACGATGATGGCCAGCGAGCCGATGAGGCGGAACGTCTCGCCGCCGAAGGCGGTCGCGAAGGCTAGGTAGGCGATCGCCGCTCCCACCGCCATCCCCGACCCGATCCACTTGAAGGCCGGCAGGTCGGCGATCCAGCCGGCCGCATACAGCCCGATGCCGATCGATGCGGGAACGACTGTCCACAGGTAGGACCAGGCGGCCCATTGGTCGTTCAGGCTCGTGTAGAGGAGGGCCCCACCTACCCCGGCGAGGAACGCGCCGGGGATCACCATACCGGCGCGTAGGCGCCGATTGGGCCCCGGGACCGTCGCCGGCAGCAGGAAGAACGTGGAAAGGATCACGACGATTGCGGGCCACCAGGCGAGCAGCTCCTCGCTGATGCCCAGCCCTGAAAACCAGTTCCCCAGCGGCTCGCTGGCGAGCACGAGGAGGCCGATGGCGAGCAGCATCAGGCCCAGCAGCAGCTCGACGGCACGACTCATGGGCGCGAGTATAGTGCCGCCCATGAGCGAGTCCCGAAGCTCGCGCCTGGCGGCCGGGGCACACACCTGGGCGCGTCTGGCGCTCGGCCTGATGGTCATCGGGCCGTCGATCCTGCTGGTCTACGCCTGGGTCGAGGTCCTCAATAATCCAGGGTACACGCTGGTCGACGGCTACTGGATCGGTCGCCTGCCGTGGACGCCCCTCGGGGTGGTCATATCGTTGGTGGGAGGCGTCGCGGGCCTGGCCGCCGGCTCGGTCGCGATCGCCATCGACGGCGGCTGGTGGCGCCGCTTCCTGATCGTTCCCTGCGTGGCGGCGGCGGCGATGTGGTGGCTGACTGCCATTGGGGTGATCCCCTACCCGCGTTTCAAAGGCCCGGATCCTGTCGGATTTGCCTACGACCTGCCCACGGCAGCCATGCTCATGCTCCTCATGCCCGCCGCCCTCCTCGCCGCGCTCTGCCTCAGGCCGCCGATAACGCCCGAGGCGCACACGCGGCTACGGCTGGTGCCGCAGCGCGAGCCCTGGTCAGAGCCGCCGCCCGACGCGGGCTAGGGGCTACATCTCTCCTTCGAATGGCGGCTGCGGCATCCGCAGAGGCCGATCCTGGCGATAGTCGAGCAGGTAGTCGGCCTGCATGAGCGTGTGGATCTGCGAGGTTCCCTCGTAGATCACCGAGCCCTTGCTGTTCCGGAGGTAGCGCTCGACCGGGTACTCATCGCTGTAGCCGTACGCCCCGTGAATCTGGATCGCGTCGAGCGCCGAGGCCACGGCATGGTCGGTGCAGAACCACTTGGCGAGCCCGGTCTCGCGCGTGTTGCGCTCGCCGGCGTTCTTCTTCCAGCCGGCCTTGAAGACGAGGAGGCGTCCGGCCTCGATGCCGGCGTACATCTTCGAGAGCATCTGCTTGACCAGCTGGTGGCGGCCGATCTCCTCACCGAAGGCCCTCCGCTCGTGGGCGTACTTGACCGATGCGTCCAGGCACGCCTGCGCCAGCCCGACCGATCCTGCCGCTACGGTGTAGCGCCCCTGGTCGATCGCGCTCATGGCGATCGTGAAGCCCTCCCCCTCCTCGCCGACGCGGTTGGCGAGCGGCACTTCGCAGTCGGAGAAGGTGAGGATGCCAGTATTGCCGGCTCGCACGCCGAGCTTGCCATGGAGTGAATCGGTGCTGAAGCCCGGGAAGCCACGCTCGACGATGAAGGCGGTGATCCCCTTGTGGCCCGCGCTCTTGTCGACCGTGGCGAAGACCAGGAAGTTGTCGGCCGTATCGGCCAGGCTGATCCAGATCTTGCTGCCGTTGAGAAGGTAGCGGTCGCTGTCGCGGCGCGCGGTGGTGGACAGGTTGGCGGCGTCGCTGCCGACCCCCGGCTCGGTGAGGCCGAAGGTAGCCAGCTTCTCGCCGCGCGCCTGGGGGACGAGGTAGCGCTGCTTCTGGTCCTCGTTCGCCCATTGCAGGAGCGTCAGCGAGTTCAGCCCGGTGTGGACCGAGAGGACGACGCGGAAGGCGGTGTCGGCCCGCTCCATCTCCTCGCACAGCAGTGCGAAGGCGATGTAGTCCATGCCGGTGCCTCCGTACCGCTCGGGGATCGGCAGGCCCAGGAGCCCGGCGGCGCCCATCTTCTCGTAGAGCGACCGGTCGTAGGTCGAGGTCGAGTCGAGCTCACGGATGCGCGGCAGGATCTCGCGCTCGGCGAAGAGTCGCGCGGTGCGCTGCACCGCGCGTTGCGCATCGCTCAGGGAGAAGTCGATCATCGTTCGGATTCTAGCGGCCACGCTCTGCCCCTCGGCGCGCCAAGCCCAATCCTGAGCGTGGGCGTAGGAGATGAATTGACGCCCCTCCGGTGGTCGTTTAGCCTCTCCCGCGGACCTCACTCGCCGGTGGCAACTCGATTCGGCATGGACGCTGGAGAACTCCTTGGACGTCGGATTCCTGACTACCGGGCTCCTCACCGGCCTCCGCGAAGGCGTCGAGGCCGCGCTCATCGTGAGCATCATCCTGGCCTACCTGGCTCGCACCGGGAACGGGCGCCATTTCGGCCGGATCTGGGTCGGCGCAGCGGCCGCTCTGGCGCTCAGCGCAGCGGTCGGCGCGGTGCTGTGGGTCACCATTGGGGGCCTCAGCTCCCCGGCGGAACAGTACTTCGAGGGGAGCGCCATGCTCCTCGCCGCGGGCGTCGTGACGTGGATG
>JBDTYC010000032.1:0-10274 GCA_040005815.1 Chloroflexota bacterium | reverse complement strand
ACTCGCGACCAGTGTCGTCGCCGGCGTGGCCCTGTTCCTGACGCTCGGTGAGTTCGAGGGAACTGCGGAACAGCTGTTCGAGGGATCGGTGATGCTGATGGCGGCCGTCGTCGTGACGTGGATGCTGTTCTGGATGCGGCGTACTGCCGCGAACATCAGGGGTGAGCTCCAGGCGAGCGTCGACCGCGCACTCACCGCCGGCGGCGTCTGGGCCCTCGCGATCCTCGCCTTCACGGCGGTCGTGCGCGAGGGGATCGAGACGTCCCTCTTCCTGCTCGGCCAGGCAACGGCGGCGACCACCGAGGAGGCTGGGGCGGCGAGCACTATGGTCGGCGCCCTGATCGGCATCCTCATCGCCGCGGTGCTGGGCTACGGCTTCTACCGGGGCGCTCGGGTCCTGAACCTGGCTCTCTTCTTCCGCTGGACCGGCGTGGCGCTCATCTTCATCGCCGGCGGCCTGGTGAGCCACGCCGCCCACGAGTTCATCGACGCGGGACTGATTGGCTTCGGGACGTCGACCGCCTTCGACATCAGCGGCTTCCTGCCACATGAGCCGGAGGGCGGGAACCTGCTCGGGCAGCTGCTGCGGGCCGTCTTCGGATACACCAGCACCCCGGAGTGGACGACCCTCGTCACCTGGATCGTGTACGTGGCGGGCGTCCTTGCCCTCTACCTGCGGCCGATGAAGCCGCAACACCCGGCCCACGTCTCGAGCAGCCTGCCCGCGCCGGGCGCCTGAGCTAGCCCTGGGCGGGGGTGGTGACCATCATGAAGTCGAGCACCTCGCGCCACGCATCCTCGGATGCCGAGGCGTGGTCGCCCGCGGAGCGATCGAAGAACGAGTGCGGAGCATCCGGGTAGACCACCGTCCGATGCTCCTTGCCGGCGATGTCCATCGCCGCGTCGAAGGCCTGCACCACCTCCGGGCCGATCCCTTCGTCGGCGCCGCCCCAGATCGCCAGCACCGGGCAGGTGAAGCTTGGCGCCTCGTCGGCCGGAGCCGGCAGGCCGGCCCGGTTGGGCCCCACCGGCCAGCCGTAGAAACCGATCACCCCGGCTGCACCGATGCCGGACGCTGCCTGGAGGAAGCTTAGCCGTCCGCCGAAGCAGAATCCGACGGTGTTGACCCGCTCAACCGCGCCGCCGTCCTCCGTCCGGAGGTAAGCGGCGGCCGCGGCGATATCCGCGTTCAGCGTCTCGTAATGGGTCAGCGGGATGTGGCTGTTGTAGTCGAAGTCGCCTCCCCGCCGGCCGGTCCCCGCTGTCCGGCTGAAGTAGTCGATGGCGATCGCGTCCACGCCCGCCTCCGCGAAGCGCAGCGCCAGCTCCTCGAAGAACGGGTGCAGGCCACGCACGTCCGGCAGGATCACGATCCCCGTCCCGCTCGGCACGCCCGCACGCGCGGCGTAGGCCGCGACCTCGGTCGAATCGGCGGCGGTGACGGTCAGCTCGCCGGCGTCGAGGGCGGCGTCGCGGATCGGCGGGAGCGGCGGCCGGGCATCGGCGTCGTAGCACATCGCTTCAGCCCAGCTGCTGAATTGCCACGTAGGTTCCGAGCACCAGCCCTGCGGCGACGAGGAGGTAGGCGCTGGCTCGAAGGGACGGGGACATCCGTCGTGCCACGAGTGAACCGTCCGGAGCGCGCCACATGCCGCCCATGGTCGGGACGTTGGATGGCGCGAGGAGCAGCCCGATCACCGCGCCCACCGCCAGCCCGCCGATGTGGCCGGTCCAGCTGATGAACGGAACGCTGAAGGTGATGATCAGGTTGAGGACCAGCAGGGTGCCGACGCGCGACAGCATCGCCCGGGCCTGGGGTCCCAGGAGCAGGTGCCGGCGCCGCGAGACGACGAACGCGAGGCCGAAGAGGCCGAAGATCGCGCCCGATGCGCCCAGGGCCGGAGTGTCGGGCGCAGCCAGGATGGTCAGGACGTTGCCGCCCAGGGCGCAGAGCAGGTAGATGACGGCGAACTCCACGTGCCCGTACATCTGCTCCATGATCGGCCCGAAGAGCCAGAGCGCGTACATGTTGAAGAGGATGTGCAACGGCCCCAGGTGGAGGAAGGCGGCCGTGATCAGGCGCCACCACTCGCCCTCGGCCACCGCCGGCCCGAAGACTGCGCCCGCGTTGGAGAGGGGGCCACTGCCGCCGCTGAGCGGTGAGCCGCTGCCAGAGAGGATCCCGTCGACGGCGAAGACGATGACGTTGGCGGCGACGATCGCCCAGGTGACGAGCGCCGTGTAGCTGCCATAGCTGCCCCTGGCCCGGTTGAACTGGCGGCGTGCCGCGAAGTCGTGGCCGGTCTCCTTGAGGAGCCAGGCGATGCGGTTGGCGATCGCGCCGCGCTCGTCGGGCGGGGCAACCCGATCGGCCTCGCGGTAGGCGGCGACCGCCTCCTCCAGGTTGCCGTCGCGGACCTCCTGCTCAGCCACTGAGCGCCACCCGAGCCAGGCGTGCGACCCGCCGCGCTCGGCGGCCTGGCGCCATGCCTGCTTCGCCCCGGCTTCGTCGTCGAGGCGGTATCGGGCGCTGCCGATCGCCTGGAGGGCGGCGCCGCTCAGCTCGGGGTCGGGATGCCCGGCGAGGGGGACAAGGATCTGCACCGCCGCATCGAGGTCGCCTGCATCGAGGAGGCGCTGCCCCTCTGCGAGGCGCTGCTGGGGTTCATCGGCCATTCGTGCGCGCATTATCGCCCGAAACGAAACGACCGCCGAGAGATTGGCACCTCGGCGGTCGTCGCGCGCCCCCTTGGCGGGAACGGGCCATCCCGGCGTGAACCGGGACCGGCATCAATTGGCACGAGTTGCCTCGCGCTGGCGCGAGTTACTTCGCGCGGCGGAGGAAGTCCAGCACGTCGTCGTAGCGGAAGCGTCGGTCGCCGCGCTTGCAGACCCGGTAGAACGGGATCTCGCCCCGATCGCCCAGTCGCTTCACGGTGTTGACGTGCAGGTGCAGCATCTCGGCGACCTCGGTCGCCGTCAGCAGCCTCCCTACCTCTTGGCTGATCATCAGAATCGGTTTCCCAGTGCTGTTGAAGCATGCGTGGACCGTTTGGGTGCGGAACGCGCGGCTTCTGGCCGGATAGTAAGGTTGGGGTGGGTTGGGGAGCCCCGGTACTTTCGAACTGCCGACAGGGGTACTTCCGCGAATGCCCGTCTTCGAGCGACACGTCTTCGTCTGCACCCGGGGCGAGTGGTGCCCGTCGGTGGACGGCGACGGCCTGGGCGTGCACGCCGCCCTCAAATCGGCCGTCCGCGCCACTGAGCTGACCGGGCGGGTTCGCGTCAATCATTCGGGTTGCTTCAGCCAGTGCGGCAATGGACCGATGGTGGTGGTCTATCCCGATGGCGTCTGGTACGCCGCCGTGACGCCGGCCGATGCGACCGAGATCCTTGAGAGCCACCTGCTCGGCGGCCAGCTGGTGGAACGGCTCCGATACGACCCGCCCGAGGGTGGTTCGCACCAGCTCGAACGCGATGCCGACGGGAGACCGATCGGCCGCACCGCGCCGTGGCCGGCGCGAGGCGACCGCTGACCCCACCGTGAGTAAGCCGCCTGGGGAGGTGGCGCGGCTGCTCGACGAGCGCAGCGCGGCACGCGCCGCTCGCAACTGGGAATCGGCTGATGCGCTCCGCGATCAGATCCGTGCCCACGGCTGGGAGCCAGTCGACACGGCTGAAGGCTCGACTGCCAGACCGGTCGCGCCTCCACTCCACGCTGAGCTCGGCAGCCTGCTCGAAGGGCCTGCAAGCCTCGATGCGTCGGTGGTGGTGGTCGTCGACGACCATCCCGAGGACGTCGTCCGCCTGCTGCGAGGGCTGGCGGCGAACCCTCCAACCGCCGCCTGGGAGCTTCTGGTGGTGAACAACGCACCAACGCCTGCGATCGAGTCGCTCCTCGGGGAGGCATGGCCCGGCGAGGGATCGCTGCCGCCACCGACGGTCATGTCGGCCGGCGCTCGCCTCGGCTGGGCCGACGCCGTCAACCTCGGCCTGCGACGGAGCCGTGGCGCGGTGGCGATCGCGCTCGACACGTCGCTGGAGCCGGCCGGTGACGTGATCGGTCCGCTCCTCGCCGCGTTCGACGACCTGGCTGTCGGCATCGCCGGCGGCTGGGGCGTCACCAGCGCCGATGGCCGCGAGTTCGTCGAGGCGCCACCCGGCCGTGTCGACGCCATCGAGGCCTACTGCCTCGCCATCCGCCGCGAGGCGCTCCGCGCAGTCGGTGGCTTCGACCCGCACTACCGGTTCTATCGGCATGCCGACCTGGACCTCTCGTTCGCGGTTCGCGACGCCGGCTGGAACGCATTCAGGACGCAGCCGCTCCCGTTCACGCGGCATAGGCATCGCGGATGGGAGGCGCACCCGGCGGACGAGCGCGATCGGCTGAGCAAGCGGAACTTCTACCGCTTCCTCAAGCGCTGGCGCGACCGCGCCGACCTCCTCTCGCCGCCCAGCTAGCGGGAGCCCTCCAGGCAGGTGCAGCCGTGCAGGCCCACTACCGCGGCATGCGAGGTGGCGGGCGGCAGGATGAATCCATCGCCAGGGTGCAGCTCAACGGCAAGCCCATCTGGCCCGACCAGGAACGTGATCGAGCCAGCCGCGCAAACCAACACCTTGGTGTATGTGTGGCTGTGCACGCCGTAGCAATCGCCCGGACCGTTCGACCACGCGTGCGCCTCAACGCCGGCGTCCCGCAGGCGCCGGTCCGCGGATGCGGCGCTCGGTGCCTCGTCCCGGTCCCAGGGCAGCGCGAGCAGCGGCGGGGGGAGGCGGTTGCCCAACGGTTCGCTCAGCGAGTGATGCCGGTCGTCTCTCCGGCGATCCGCTGCGCGAAGTAGACGGGAATTACCGAGAGGAGGATCAGGAGCAGTGCCACCACGTTCACCACGGGCAGCTCGTTCGGCCGTTGGATGGCGCCCAGGATGTACAGCGGGATCGTTTTCGTGCCCGGACCGGCCGTGAAGTTGGTGACGATCACCTCGTCGAAGGAGAGGGCGAAGGCAAGCAGGCCGCCGGAGAGCAGGGCGGTGCCGGCAAGGGGAAGGGTGATGCGGCGGAACGTCTGCCACGTGTCGGCCCCGAGATCAGCCGATGCCTGCTCGGCTGAAGGCGGCAGTCGTCGAAGCCGGGCAATCACGTTGTTGTAGGCGATCACCACGCAGAACGTGGCGTGCCCGATGATGATCGTGGGCAGGCCGAAGGTGATCCCGATGGTCTTGAAGGTGGCGGCCAGCGCGATGCCGAGCACCACGCCCGGCAGCGCGATCGGCAGGACCAGCAGGAACGAGATCGTTTCGCGGCCGAAGAAGCGGTAGCGCTGCACGGCCAGAGCCGCGGAGGTGCCCAGCGCCAGTGCGATCGTGGTCGCTCCGGCCGCGGCTGCGAGGGAGGTGCCGAAGGCCCCCAGCACGGCGGAGCTGCTGAGCGCCTCCCCGAACCAGCGCAGCGAGAGGCCCGGCGGCGGCCAGACCTGCGATCGGCTCGCATTGAAGGCATAGATGGCCACGATGATCAGGGGCAGGTAGATGAAGCCAAGCGTCAGGCCGGTCAGCATCCGCAACACCGCTCGCACCCAGGCGGACTCAATCATCTACCGTCTCGCTACAGAGACTCGAAGGCGCCCAGGCGCCGGGCGACCAGCAAGTACCCGATCATGATCACGATCGGGACGAACGAGAACGCGGCCGCCAGCGGCAGGCTCCCCAGGCTCGAGTTGTCGTAGATGACGTTCCCAATGAACTTGGTGCTGGAGACCATGGTCGGCGTGATGTAGTCACCCAGAGTCAGCGAGAAGGTGAAGATCGAGCCGGCGACGACGGCCGGGAAGACGAGCGGCAGGATCACGCGCCGGAAGGTCGTTCCGGCGCGGGCACCCAGGTCGACCGATGCCTCCAGCAGGGATGGCGGCAGTCGCTCCAGTCCGGCGTAGATCGGCAGAATCATGTAGGGCAGCCAGAGATAGCTGAGCACGATCCACGAGTTGCTGACCTCACGCAGGCCCGGGCCGCTGATCCCCAGCGGGGCGAGCAGCCAGTCGAGGAGGCCGTGTCCCTGCAGGATCGATCGCCACGCGTAGACCTTGACCAGGTACGACGCCCAGAGAGGCATGAGCACCGCGATGACGAGCAGTCCGCGGATGCGCGGGGATGCGATGCGCGCCATGTAGTAGGCGATCGGGAAGGCGAGCAGCACGTCGGTCACCGTCACGGCGACGGCCATGAAGATCGTCCGCACCGCGATGGTGCGATAGATCTCCACCGTCGCCAGCCGCTCGAACGATCCGAGCGTGAAGGTGGGCACAACGCGGCCGCTGAACGAGTCCTGCACCCAGAAAGCGTTAAGGAGCAGGATCCCCAGCGAGCCAAGATAGGCTATGCCGATCCAGGCCAGCGGAGCAGCCAGAAGCCCGGCCACCTGCATCCGCGACCGGTGATGAAACCAGATGGCTAGCCGTCGGGCACGGCTGGCACGGACCGGCGTGGAATCGGTGGTCATCCAATGCCCCGAAGATGTGGCTCCCCGGGAGGCAGACCCCGGGGGAGCCGGGCTTTACGTAAGGCTGAAGCGGATCCGGCTCATGCGCCGGTGATTGTCGCCCACGCTTCGATCCAGGCATCCACGTCCTTGCAGGTGGTCGCCTCGTCGGCGTCGTTGCAATCGGCACGCGGCGTGCTCCAGAATTTCACATCCGCGAAGTAGGACTCGTCCGTGGCGTGGTACGTGTCGCAGTGTCCCTTATACGCACCGTTCTGCCACGTCTCGGCGAAGTCGCATGCCTTCTGGCTGACCGGTGCCTCCCCGAAGTAGATCGTGGCGATCGCGTTCGCTTCCGGCGACAGCATCCAGTTCATCCAGCGGTACATGCAGCCCGGGTGCTTTGCGTTCTTGGCGATCATCCAGGTGTCGGACCAGCCGGTCGTCCCCTCAGCGGGCTTGGTGACCGCGATCGGGGCGTCCGGGTTGTCGGCCTTGATGGCGTTGTACTGGTACTGCCAGCTCGTCCCGGCGAGCATGTCGCCCGAGCCGAACGACGTGATCTGGTCGGTCGCGTAGCTCCAGTACTCGCCAACCCTCTTGCTCTGCTCGGTCAGCAGGTCAACAGCGGCGTTGAACTGCGCCTCGTTCAGCTGATAGGGATCAGTGATCCCCAGGTCCGGGTTCTTGTTCATCAGGCGCATCGCGGCGTCCGCGATGTAGATCGACGAGTTGTAGATGCTGATCTTTCCCGCGGCGGGCGAGCTCGGATCCCAGACGGCGTCCCAGCTCGTGGGGGCGGTCGGGAAGGTGTCGGTGTTGTACAGCAGGAGGTTGGCACCGCGGCCGTGGGGCGTGCCGTACGCGGCGCCGTTGACGGTGTTGTGCGGCTGGCCCTTGAGCCCTGCGAACACATCGGCGTAGTTGGGAATGAGCGCCGTGTTGATCGGGGCCACCGTCCCGGCCGCGATCATGCGCAGGGTCGCGTCGCCCGAGGCCGAGACACCGTCGTACTGGCCGGTCGCCATCAGCGAGACCATGTTCGGCGAGTCGACGCCATCGGTGGTGTGCACCTTGCAGCCGGTGTCGTTCTCGAACTTCGTCACCCAGTCGAACTCTGCCCCGTTCTCACCCTTTTCGGCATAGCCGATCCAGATCACCAGGTTCAGGTCGCCCTCTGCAGTCGGCAGTTCGCTCAGCGCACCCGATGGCGCGCTCGACCCACAGGCCGCAACCAACAGGCCCAATCCGACCAGGATCGCCGGAATCCGAAATGCTCTCATCGATTGTCCGCTCCCTCTCCATCCCCCGATGGTGCCTGGCCACCCGCCAGGCTCAAGACATGCTCCCGGCTCCAGCTGAGCCGGACCGCCCGGCCCTGGGCGGCGAGGGCCTGCATCGACGACGTCTGGAGGTTCTGCTGGGTCACGACGAGCTCTCCACCGACGTCGAGCGCCACAAAATATCGCGTGTCCGAGCCAAGGTACACGACTTCCCGGACCCGACCAAGGGTTGAATGCTCGTCGGCGCTGGGGGCGTCAGCCGGCTCGCCGAGGCGGATCTTTTCCGGTCGCACGGTGAAGGTGCCATCGGTCCCGAGCACGGCGCGCGCCGCCTCCCCCTTGAGCAGGTTCGACGTCCCAACGAAGCTGGCCACGAACGTCGTCAGCGGGTGCTCGTAGACGTCTGCCGGGCTACCCACCTGCTCGATTAACCCGTGGTTGAAGACGGCGATCCGATCGCTCATGACCAGCGCCTCCTCCTGGTCATGTGTGACGTAGATGAACGTGATGCCCACCCGGCCCTGGATCTCCTTCAGCTCGATCTGCATCTCCTCGCGGAGCTTCAGGTCCAGCGCACCGAGCGGCTCGTCGAGGAGCAGCACCCGAGGTCGGTTGACGAGGGCGCGCGCCAGCGCCACCCGCTGCCGCTGGCCGCCGGACAGTTGCGCCGGGCGCCGCTTCTCGTAGCCCTCCAGGCGCACCATCCGCAGCGCCTCGATCGTGCGTTCCGCGCGCTCCGGGGCAGGCGTCTTGCGGACCAGGAGCCCGTAGCCCACGTTGTCGCCGACCGTCATGTGGGGGAAGAGCGCGTAGTCCTGGAAGACCGTATTCACATCGCGGTCGAACGGCGGGACGCCGGTCACGTCGTTGCCGTGGAGCAGGATGCGGCCCTCGGTCGGCGCCTCGAAGCCGGCGATCATGCGCAGCGTGGTGGTCTTCCCGGATCCGGATGGCCCCAGCATCGAGAAGAACTCGCCGTCGCGGATCTCCAGGTTGATGCCGGCCACCGCGTCGACATCGCCAAATCGCTTGACGAGGTGCTCGAGCGTGACCGCTGGAGCATCGGAGGAACGCGACTGGGGCTGACCGGCGGTCATCGGTTCGAGGGCCACGAGCTCCCTTTCATTCGTCGAGGTTTGGCGCACTCTGGCTGCGCCGCCGGGCGCGTGTCAAGCAGTCGACCGGCCGGCTGGTACATTCCCGCGGCGACGGCAAATTGGAGGTGTCTCATCGAGCCTGGCATCCTGCTCGGCGTTGGGGCGGCGGCCGCCTGGGGGACCGGCGACTTTGCCGGCGGCCTCGCCGCGAGGCGCGCCGGTGGGATGCTCGTCACCGGCGGTGCGCAGGTCATCGGCTTCGTCCTCCTGCTGGTGGCCGCGCTGATCCTGCGCCCGTCGCCACCCGCCATGGCGACCCTGCTGCTCGGCGCCCTGGGTGGCGTCGCAGGAGGGCTCGGCCTGGCGGCCCTCTATCGCGCCCTGGGGATGGGCGCGATGGGGCTCGTATCCGCGGTCAGTGGCGTCGGCGGCGTGCTCATTCCGCTGGCGGTCGGGACGCTGCTGTGGGGCACCGCGATCCAACCGCTGCAGCTGGCGGGCGTGGGCTGCGCGCTGATGGCACTCACCGCGGCGAGTGGCGCCACCACCCGGGGCGTGAGTCGCGAGGCGGTCCTGCTGGCACTCACCGCGGCGCTCGGCTTCGGACTCTGGTTCGTCTTCCTCGATCGCGCGGCCGAGCACGACCAGCTCTGGGCTCTGGTCGCGAGCCGGGGCTCCGCCTCGCTGGTTGTCGGCGGCACCGCCCTGCTGCGCGCCGACCTGTCCCGGATGCGCGAGGTCGCGCATCTCGTGGGGGTCGCCGGCGCGCTCGATGTGGCGGCCAATGGAATGGTCGTCCTCGCCTTCGCAACGGTCCCGGTGGGCATCGCCGCGGCGCTGTCAGGCACCTATCCGATAGCGACGATGGTGCTGGCGTGGACCATCCTCGGGGAGGCGCTGCCCCGCCTCGGCCTGCTCGCGGTCGTCTTGGCCGTCTCCGGGATCGTGCTGATCTCGATCGGCGGCTGATCCGAGTCGTCCAAACGGGGCCAGCCGCCTCCGGTATGGGCCAGTCGGACGGGCATCCTGGGTGGCATGGTGGTTGCTCCCAACGGCAGCTGCCGCGCCCCGTTCGTCGGGGCGGTCCGGCGCCTCGTCAGGAGACAGCCCTTGGCCTTATCGCCCGCTTATCAGTCGCTTAGCCGACGGGTATCATGGCCGGACCCCCCGCCGCCGATCACCACCGAGGGCCGCAGCCGCATGACCTTCGACCGCGTCGCCATCGTCGAGTCAGCGCTCGACACGTATCTCGCGCAGGCGGCTGCCCCGCCCAGGCTCCGCAGCGCGGACGCTCCGCTGCGCGACGGGAGTGGACTGAGCGTCCGCAAGGCGATCGAGCTGTTCGAGGACCAGCTCACGTCTCGCCAGCTGGACGTGGCCGCCCGTGAGCTGAAGAAGACGAACCGCAGCTTCTACA
>JBDTYC010000031.1:0-10595 GCA_040005815.1 Chloroflexota bacterium | reverse complement strand
GGGTTGTCGCGCAGCGAGGTGAAGAAGAGCTTGGAGAGGCGCATGGAGCGCTGATTCTACCGGCTGGCCGACGACCCTCCGCTCAATCGGGCTCGGGAACGATCGGCCCGGGCGGCGCCGCAGTGCCGTCGTCGTCATGGGCGAGGCCGACCAGGTGCTCCGTTGCTCGCAGCGCCCGGACAGGGAGGAGCGCCAGCAGCAGCAGCCCCAGGGACGCGCCCAGCAGCCCGTCGATCCCTTGCCATTGCGCCGCGCCACCACCGAGCAGGCTGCCCGTGATCTGGCCGAGTGCCAGGAACACCGAGTAGAGGCCCATGATCGCGCCGCGGTCGGCTGGATGCGCCTCGCTGATGTCGGCCAGCAGGCCCAGCGCGGCGGGCGTCGCGCCAGCCAGCACGAAGAGGCCGGCGAGGGCGACCAGGATCATGGGTGCCTGGAGGGCGAGACCAAATGCCGCGGAGTGGTTGATCCCGAACGTCGCCCCGACCATTGCCAGCCCGCCCAGGATCCCGACCACGATGATCGAGGTGCGCCGGTAGTTCTTGAAGCGCCCGCCCCAGAAGAGGAGCCCCACGAAGAAGATCAGCAGAGCCCCGCCAAGCCCGATGCTGATCTCGATTGGCCGGAAACCGCCCATCAGCAGCTGCTGCGCGAAGCGCGGCGAAGGTTCGCGGACGAGCTGGAAGATGGATTGCGAGGTCCAGGTGCCGATCACCGCGTTGAGAGCGATCCAGGTTGGGGCCAGCAGCCAGACGCGCGGGCTGCTCACCACCTTTCGGTAGCGAGCGAAATCGAAGCGGGCGGGGCGCAGCTCGGCTGAGTGGGCCGGCACGGCCTCGGGCGGTTGCCCGTGGGTGGCCACGTCGGCGACGCCCCAGCGGTAGATCGCATAGGACACGCCGTACAGGCCGGCATTCAGCAGGAAGGCCACGCGGGCGAAGACCTCCCACATCGGGCCGGCCGCCACGAGGCCGATCCCCAGCCCCGCGATTGTCGCCGCCTCGAAGCGGGCCACGGTCCGGCCGCGCAGCGGCACGTCACGGCTGGTGGCGATGGCGATGTAGCCGAGGATCGATGGGACGCTGGCCCCCGCGGCGGCGCCCTCGATGAAGCGTGTCACGCCGAGCAGGAAGAGATCGGTCGTTGCGAAGGTCAGCACCACCGCGACCGCGCCAAAGACCGGTCCCCACTGCATCACCCGGTGCGCCCCGAGGTGATCGGAGAGAACGCCGAAGCCGGGGGAGAGGATCAGCTCGGCGATGAAGTAGGTGGCCATCATCAGGCCCAGCAGGAAGGCGGTCATCTCGACCCCGCCGTGCTTCGGCAGCTGCGCCGCGTAGTACGCGAAGAGGCCACCGGTCAGGCCGGTGCTGAAGCGCAGCGTGAAGGTGCCGAAGAGGACTGCCTGGATCGATCGCTGCGGCGAGCTGCTCATGCCGGAGGATCCAACGGCTCGTCGAACGACTCGCCCGAGACCACGGCGGCCGGCTCCAGCGCCGCCTCCACCTCCGCAGGCTCGTCACGCGCGGCCTGGTGGCCCGGCATCCTGGGCCGACGCCCCCGGATCCGAACCGTCGCGAACGTGGCGCCGCCCAGCAGGAGCACCCCGCCACCGGCGACCAGGACGCGTCTCTGGCCGGCCTCGGCCGCTCCGGTGCGGACGGCGAGGGCCTGGTCGGCGTCTCGACTCGCACCGGGCAGCTGATCGGACTCGTACTCGTGGCGGGCGGAGGCGAGCTCAGCGTCCGGGTCCACCCCCAGGAGCCCAATCGACTCGAGGAGGGTCTCCTTCTCGGCCAGTCGGTCCGTCGCGGTGGCGATGTCGCCCAGGGCCGCGATCTGCAGGTCGGCCTCCGCCTTGGCGGCCTTCAGGCCACCGTCTCGTTGGAAGAGCTCCTGCAGCTTCGCGGGTGGGGTCAGGTGCAGGTCGCCGGCGTCCGCCTCGATCTGGTCGCGGGCACCGAGCACCGCGCTGGCCGACGTCATCGCGGTCTCGGCGTCGTTGAACTGCCACGACCCCATGGCATAGCGCAGGTCCTTGGGCAGGTTCCAGGCGCCGGCCTCCGTCACCACCGCATCGTACTGCTCGCGCGCGACGGCTCGATCCGCCAGCTTGTGCTGCTCATCGGCATTGACAACCCACTCGGTCCACAGGTCGTCGAAGGTTGCGCCGGCGCGTGCGTCGAGGAGGTCCAGCAGCTGCTGCCAGCCCTCGAGATGGAACTCGACCCCCTTGTCGGGGTCGCCGCCGACGTTGGCGGGCTGATAGGCCATCTCGCTGTTGTGCGCTCCCAGCCACACCGCCTTGAGGCCGGCCAGATCGGTCCGCTCGAAGATCAGCAGGGCAAGGTGGTAGGTGGCCGCGTACGCGAACTCTTCGACTCCGATCTCGACCGCGCCGATCTCGCCCCAGTCGTTGAGCGGGATCTTGTTGGCCAGGAGCTCGTCGGTCAGGTCGAAGGCGTCGCCGGTGGCCCCGATCGCCTTGGCGGCTTCAACCCCGTAGAACTCTGCGTAGGCTTCGCCGATCCAGCGATCGCGGAAGAGATCTCCGTTGAACCAGATGTGGGCCGCTTCGTGCAGCCCGACGTAGGCATCGGCGTCATATCGGACCCGGATGATGCCGGTCAGGTTGTTGTAGACCCCGGCGTACTCGCCCAGGCGGCTGGTGGCGGCCTCCTCGACGGTCAGCGTGCCGGGATTGGGGTAGGGGAGGCCGATGAGCTCGTGCAGCGCGGGGAGGCCGTCCGCCATCAGTGCGACCATGGTCGTGCCCCATTCGCGGTCGTCCTGCCAGGCGCGCACCTTGAGCTCGGCTGGCTTGTCTCCCACCGTTATGGTCAAGAGGGTGTCCTCGAAGGCGCCCGCCCGGTCCGCCGACAGGTACGCGAAGAAGGCAAAGGGGTCCGGCAGCGAGGCGGTGGCCAGGACGATCTCGCCCCCGGCCCCTGTCGACGGTACGAGTGGCCCGCCCTGCACGCTGGGGCGGAACCCGCTCGGAAGAATCACCGTGACACCTCCGCCGGGCTCTTCGGCGCTGCCGAAGGCCCAGATCGGGAAGGCGACGATGCTCGGGCTGATGCGCAGGTTGCGATCGGGCGCACCGCCGGGATCGGGCAGGTCGAAGGTCACGCGGAAGTCGTAGCTCTGCTGGAAGAAGACCCCCTCGGCGAAGGTGATTGTCACCCCGATGAAGTCGGATCCGGACGTGTCCAGGCTGACTTCCAACGGGGTGCCCCCCGCCGAGGCCGCGATGTGCGTTGCGCCGGACTGCACCGCGAAGTTCGTGCCGGGGTAGTAGGCGAGGCCATCGACCGGGTTCAGGGTGTACGAGGTGGCCACCGCGTCGATGGTGACATGGACCCGCCCCTCCACCGGCAGCGCCTCGTAGCGCGTCTGCGCGACCACCACCAGGCCGCGATCCGCGGCGAGGACCACGCGGCCGGGCAGCGCAGCAGGGGCAATCGCCACCGCGACCAGGGCCGCTGCTGCGGCGAGGGAGACGATGCGGGGGGTCGCTCGGCGCATGACCCCCGCAGGATAGTTGGAGAAGGTCGTCAGGCGCTCTTGGCGAAAGCCTCGAGCCCGAAAGCGGTCTCCAGCTGCTCGGCCGGACGGAACCCGACCGCGGCCTTTGGCGGCTCACCCGGAGCGAAGAAGGCGACGGTGGGGATGCTCATCACGCCGTAATGCATGGCGGTGTGCGGGTTCGCGTCGACGTCGAGCTTCAGCACTTCGACCGAGCCGGCGTACTTCTCGGCGAGCTTCTCGATCTCGGGCGCGACGAGTCGACAGGGACCGCACCAGGCGGCCCAAAAATCGACGATGACCGGCTTCTCGCTCTGGATCACCATCTGCTCCCAGTTGGCGTCGGTCGCCTCGCGGATGTTGGACATGGGTTTGTGCTTGGTCCTTTCTCTGGTCGGCGTCAGCCGGCGACCTGTCGAAGCATGCGGTACACCTCGAGCACCTGTGGGTGCGCGAGCCGATAGAAGACGGTGCTCCCCTCGCGTCGAGACGCGACGATCCCCGCCGCGCGGAGGACGGACAGGTGCTGACTCATGTTCGGCACCTGGCAGCCGATGTCGCGGGACAGGTCGCTCACGGAGCGCTCCCCGTCGGCCAGGCGCTCGACCACGCACAGTCGCTTAGCATCCGAGAGCGCTCGGGCGATCGCGGCGGCACGGTCGCGGACGAGATCCGGGGTGAGGGTTGCTTCCATCCGCCCGATTATGTCACTGCTTGCGCAAGGACGCAAGTATGGGGCCTTCATCTCCGTTGCAGGGTCGCGACACGCTAGGTGTCACATGACGTGCACAGGATCGCCTCATGAACATTCAACTCTCCTGCCCGTGGTGCACCGATGAGGTCACCTTCACCGTCAACCAAACCGATGATGAGCTTGTCTGCAGCGGCTGCTCCATGAGGATGGACTTCGCGCCCGATCCGGGGGTCACCTACGAGCTCCTGTACGCGTCGGCGGCCTGAGACGCGCTAGCTCAGCTCCGTGGGGAGCGGCAGCCCCAAACCGCGAAGCAGATGGGCGATCGTGCGGCGCTCGCGCTCGCGGATGGCGCTTCCGCGCGTCCGATGGCGCTGCTCCGGCAGTGTGACGAGCTCGATCTCCCGGCCGGCCTCACGGAACGCGCCGACCAGCCGCTGTGAGTGCCGGAGATGCACGTTCTCATCGGCCGTGCCGTGGATGAGGAGCAGGTCGCCGCGCACCTCCGCGACGTGCGACAGCGCTGAGGACTGCCGGTATGCATCCGGATTGTCCCGTGGCGGCCCGAGATAGCGCTCGGTGTAGGCCGTGTCGTATCCCGTCCACTCCCCCACCGGCGCAATCGCGACCCCGGTCCTGAAGAGGTCCGGCTCGAATGCCATGGCCACGATCGTCATGAAGCCGCCGTAGCTGCCGCCCACGATCCCGACATGAGCGAGATCCACCTCGCCGCGCTCGGCCAGCTGGCGCATGGCCGCCGCCTGGTCCGCGACCTCGTTCCAGCCCATCCTCCGGTTGACCGCAGACTCGAAGTCCAGCCCCCGGAACCCTGTGCCCCGGTTGTCGACCACGACCACCGCCGCGCCCAACTCGGCGAGGTACCGCCGCAGCCCATGCGTGGTCATCTCCCATGCGTTCTTGACGTATTGGGAATACGGACCGCCGTAGACCCACACCACCGCCGGTGGGGGATTGGTCGTTGGCGCGGTCGCCCGGTAGATGGCCGCGTTGAGGCTTGTCCGACCATCGGCGGCCAACACCCTCAGCATCTCGGGCGGACGCAGATCGACGTCGGCCGCGGACATCGACGACGCGTGGATGAGTTCCGACCCACCGTCGCGCGACTCGACCGTCATGCGCGGCGCATGAGCGAGGTCGGACCAGGTGTCGATCCACCGTTCGCCATCGCGACTGGCCACCACCGCGTGCCAGCCTCGCTCGGCGGTCAGCCTCGGGGGGTTGGTGACGGGCTCCGCCGCATCCAGCGGCACGGCGTACAGGTGCCGCTCCAGAACGCCATCACGCGTCGCCATGAAGAGCACCTCGCCGCGGCCGGCGGCGACCGCGACGACTTCGGTGACGACCCATTCCCCGGCGGTCAGCACGCGGTCCAACTCCCCGGTCGCGAATCGAAGCTCGAGATGCCGGAAGCCGCTCCGCTCGGTGGAACGCAGGATGCGGCCATCGGGCAGGACCCGGGTGTGGTCATCGAGATTGATCCAGGGGTCGCCGGCCTCGGTCCAGAGATGCTGGGCAGACCCATCGGTTGCGACCCGGTACCAGCGGAGCGAGCGCTGATCACGCGGCAGGACCGCCGCCAGCCACCCACGTGAGGGATGCGCGACCACCCGGGCGAGGTAGTCGTCGGTCTCCATCCCCAGGTCGACCCGCTGCCAGCCGCTTGTGGCGAGGGACGTCAGGTGCAGGCTCACCTCGGCGTTCGGGCCGCCGGCGAACGGGTAGTGGTGGACCTCATCATCCGTCCCGGTCGCATGGGCGATCGTGAATGGCGGGATGCGGCGCTCGTCGACATGGGCAAAGGCGAGAGATTGCGAGTCGGCACTCCACCACGCACCGTCGAATCGGTCGAGCTCCTCGGCCGCCGCGAACTCCGCCAGTCCGTTCAGGACGCCCGGCTCCCGATCGTGGGTGATTGGCCTCGGCTCGCCGCCACGCACCGCGGCCACGCACAGGTCGCCGTCCACCGTGAAGGAGACCCAGGAGCCATCGGGGCTGAGGGCCGCACCGCTCGCTCCCCGCACGCCGGCCATCTCGTGGACGCCGTGGTATGCCTCCGGGCCGGATGCCACGCAGAGACGCCCACCCGCGGGGACCAGGAGGGTCGGATCTGGCGCCGCGATGGCCCAGCTGAACGAGGTGACGCCGAGCTCAGTTGTCCGCGTCCTCTCGCGCTGCAGCTGCTCGGCACGGGAGAGGGTCTCTTCACGCATCGTCTCCGCCTGCGGGACGGCGATCTCGGTGCGAGCACCCGTCGCAAGGTCATGGAGCCACAGCGAGCGGACGAGCGAGCCATCCGGACTGGCGAGGTAGGTGATCGACCGGCCGTCCGGGGCGAAGGCCGCCCGGCCCGGAACATCCATGCCGGACTCGGGGCGTCGCGCCACCTCATCGAGCGTGATCTGCCCGCTCCTCACCATGGGCACCGACCGCCGCCGGAGAGCTAGCGCTCGTCGATCTCGATCGTCTCGATCTTGTCGCCGGGCTTGGGATCGCGCTGCGGGTCGCGCTCGCGGAGGCTGTTCACCACGTCCATGCCGGAGGTCACGCGGCCGAAGACGGTGTGACGGCCGTCGAGATGCGGCGTCGCCCCGAAGGTGATGAAGAACTGCGAGCCGTTCGTGTTCGGTCCCGCGTTGGCCATCGAGAGGACGCCGGGGCCGTCGTGGCGCTGCTTCACGGACAGCTCGTCGCGGAAGGAATAGCCGGGACCGCCCGTGCCGGTGCCCGTCGGATCGCCGCCCTGGGCCATGAAGCCGGGAATCACGCGATGAAAGGTGGTGCCGTCATAGAAGCCGGCGCGAGCGAGGTTGACGAAGTTCTCGACCGTCATCGGCGCATCCGCCGCGAACAGTTCAACGCCGATCTCGCCGCGTTCCGTCTTGAACCGCGCCGCATACGTCTTGGTGAGGTCGAGCGCGCCCGTTGGCGCCATCAATCGGTCAGCCATGCGAAACCTTCTGAAGTGCAGGAATGGGACGGACCGATGCTAGTCGAACGTCGGTTGCGGAGGACGGCCGGAGCGGAAAGCGTCATTCCGGCCACCCTCTGCCCGGCCGTCAACGCGGTCAGTGCTCGATGTCGATGACGATGCGGCTCGGGTCGGCGAGCGTCAGGACCCGGATGCAGCCTCCGCCGTTCAGGCCCAGGTACCAGGTGCTGACGGCCTCGAAGTCGCCGCCCTCGACGAGCTGGGCGAGCTGGTCGAAGCCGGGCTCGAAGTTCGTCGAGCCGCTGTAGGTCACGCCGCCACCGGCCGAGATCTTGCTCGCGCCGTGCATGGTGAGCTTCAGGAATGCGGAGCCCGCCACCTCGACCGCGAGGCCGCTGGGATCGGCGTAGAACGGCGGGAGGACCGCCTCGATGACTGCGTCCGGAAGCCCGGAGGCGAACTCGAACACGACGCGGTCATAGCCGTCGTGGGTGCCCACCCTGACATCGGTGATCTGCGCACGATCGGTCGTCTTGGCGGTGGTGACCGATGGGGTGCATGCGAACGGGGGGAGGCTCTCGGTAGGCTCCTCCGCAGTCGCGCGGGTGGATGGCTCGACGCTGGCCCCCACCGACGTGGCAACGGACGGTTCGACACTGCCCGCGGCTGAGCTGCTCGGGGCGATCGATTCCGACGAGGAGCCGGCCGGGGTGCAGCCGGCGAGCGTGATACCTGCGATAAGGGCGAGGGCGCCGAAGATGTGTCGAGATGAGTGCGGACGGCTCATGGCGATGCTCCATTCGTGGGACTCGGCGCTGACTGCACCGGCCATCTCTCCGACGGCGACCCCAGCCAATTCGTTACGTCGGCGTCAATCCGCGGTCAGGACCGAGCAGACGTGCCTCGAGCAGCCTCTTCTCGGCGGGGTTGTCGGTGAGGGCGAGCGCCCGACGGTCCGCGAGGCGCGCCTCATCCCGGCGCCCGAGCCTCCGGAGCAGCTCCCCGCGCGCAGCGTGGAATAGGTGGTAGCCGTCCAGTCGAGCGGCCAACAGTTCGATGTCCTCGAGCGCTGCGGCCGGGCCCGCCACTTCGGCCAGCGCAAGGGCGCGGTTGAGTGCCACAACGGGCGTCGGCTGGAGTCGCAGCAGGCGGTCGTAGAGGGCCACGATCTCGGTCCAGTCAGTCGCCGCGTAGGTAGGAGCGTTGGCGTGCACCGCCACGATCGCCGATTGGAGGATGTACGGGCCGGCGCGCCCCATCTCCAGCCCACGCTCGACGAGCTCGGTCGCTTCGCGGATTGCTGCGGCGTCCCAGAGAGACCGATCCTGGTCGTGGAGGAGGACGAGCGATCCGTCCGGGCCGAAGCGCGCCTCGACCCGGGCGATATGCAGCCGCATCAGCGCGAGCAGTCCGAGCGGCTCGGACTCGTCGGGCATCAGGCGGACGAGCAGCGAGGTGAGCCACTCCGCGTCGCGCGCCAGCTCGCGACGATCGGCGACCTCGCCGTCCGACGCCAGGTAGCCCTCGTTGAAGACGAGATAGAGGACGGCGAGGACCTGCTCGAGGCGCTGCGGCAGCTCCCCCTCGTCCGGCACCCGGAACGGGATGCCGGCATCGCGGATCTTCCGCTTGGCGCGGACCAGCCGTTGGGCCACGGTTGCCTCCGGAACGAGAAAGGCGCGAGCCACCTGCGCCGAGTCGAGACCGCCGACGGTTCGGAGGGTCAGCGCCACCTGCGCCTCGCGAGAGAGGGCTGGGTGGCAGCAGGTGAAGAGGAGGCGCAGCCGGTCGTCGGCCGCCAGCGGCCCGCCGGTCGGGATTCGTCGCTCCATCTCCTCTGACTCCTCTCCCAGCTTTGTCAGCCGTTGCCGGAACCTCGCGTCGCGTCGCAGCCGGTCGATCGCGCGCCGGCGGGCGGTCGTCATCAGCCAGGCCGCGGGGTTGCGTGGCAGGCCGTCGGTCGGCCAGTGCTCGAGAGCCGAGACGGCCGCCTCCTGGACGAGCTCCTCGGCCAGGTCCCAGTCGCCCAGGATGCGGACCAGCGAGCCGATCAGCCGCGCGCGCTCTTCGCGCAGGACGCGCTCCAGCGAGGCATCGACGGCCCGGCGCGCGGTCAAGCCGACGGCTATCCCATCTCCCCGCTCATGAGCGGTCGGATCTCCAGCGTGTCCGGCGCTGGCCACGTGGAGGCCAGCCGGATCGCGGCATCCAGGTCGGGCACGTCGATGACCCCGTAGCCGCCGATCATCTCCTTCCCCTCAACGAACGGGCCGTCCGTCACGGTGACGTCGCCTTCGATGCCGCGTCGCACAGTCGTGGCCGTGCTCGACGGCTGGAGCTGGGCGCCCTCCAGGAGCTCACCGGCGGCCTTGCGCTCGTCCCACCACGTCTCGACGCGGGCGTACAGCGCGCGCTGCCCAGCCTCGTCCAGGTGGTCCCAGCCCTCGTCGGCGCCGGCAATCAGGAGCATGTATTTCATCGCTGCACCTCAGCTGCGTCGGTCACGGCAGGCGTGACCCTCTCATGATGACGACGAACGAGCTGTCCCGCTGTCGACCTCGACCTCACGAACGGCGTCGCGACACCGTTCAACGCCTTATGGCCGGTTACTTCACAATGCACCCATGATCCCGGCAGCCCAACGTCCCTCGACCTTGGCCGTCGCGGTCGCCCTCGGGACGGTCTACGTGATCTGGGGCTCGACGTACCTCGCGATCGCGTTCGTGGTCGAGAGCCTGCCACCGCTCCTGGCAGCAGGCGCCCGCTTCCTCGCGGCCGGCAGCATCCTCGTGGCGTTCCTGCTCGCTCGTCATCAATGGAGCAAGCGGCGCGGCGAGAAGGCCGAGAGCACCATTCGCTGGCCCCGCGCGGTCGAGTGGCGGACCGCGTTCATCGTGGGCGCGCTCCTGCTGCTTGGCGGAAACGGCATGGTGTCGGTGGCCGAGAAGACCATCCCTTCGGGGATCGCCGCCGTGATCATCGCCACTACCCCCATCTGGCTGAGCGTCTTCGATGCGCTGCTCACGCGCCGCATGCCGAGCCTGTTGGCGATCGGCGGCCTCGTGGTTGGGCTGGTGGGCGTCGGCATCCTGCTGCTGCCGTCCACGGGGCTCGACGCCCTCGACCCGGGTGGCATCGGGATCCTGGTCCTGGCGACGGTCTGCTGGGCGTCAGGGTCGCTCTACGCGCGCCGCGGCCCACTGCCGGCCAACCAGCTGCTGGGCACGGGGATGGAGCAGATGGCCGGCGGCGTGGTGCTGCTGCTCGCCGGCGGTGCCCTGGGCGAGATCGGCCAGTTCCATCCGGCAGGGGTCACGACCGCGTCCCTGCTGGGGCTTGCCTTCCTCGTCGTCTTTGGCTCGCTGGCCGCGTTCACCGCGTACGTATGGCTGCTCAACCACGTCGCGGTGACGACCGTCGCCA
>JBDTYC010000030.1:0-11076 GCA_040005815.1 Chloroflexota bacterium | reverse complement strand
GTGCGGGGCGGACACCCGGCTAGCATAGCCCGATGCGCTCGCCGTTCGCCCGCACCGCCCTCCCGGGTGAGGTATTGATGGTCCTGGTGGCGATCCTGTGGGGCAGCGCCTTTCCGGTGACCCGGCTGCTGCTGGACGAGATGCCTCCGCTGGGCGCCGCCGCATGGCGAACGCTGTTGGCAGCTGCTGTGGTGGCGGCGTTTGCCGCCCTGCGCGGCGAGTTCGGGCTGCTGTGGCCGGTGCCTGAGGACCGCCCGCGGCTGGCGGGGCTGGCCGTCCTGGGCGGAGCGCTCTTCCTGATCGGGATGAACCTGGGCATCTTTCTCACCGTCGGGTGATGGTGGCGCTGGCGATCGCGGCGTTGGGACTGGTGCTGCTCGCTCGGCCTGGAGGCGCGCACGTCGAGGCGTTGGGTGTCGTGGCGGCCCTCGGAGCAGCACTGTCATTCGCCTCGTATCTGGGGCTCGCTCGCCTCTGGGCCGATCCGGTTCGCCTGCCGACCCTGACGGTCGCCTTCTGGCTGCTCGTCTCGAGCCTGGTGCTCACCGGGGCGCTCCAATTAATGGTGGATGCGCGCGGGCTCGTGCCTCAGCTCTCACTGACCGGCTGGACCGCGCTGTTTTGGCTGGGCTTACCGGCATCGGCTCTGCCCCACGTGCTCGTCATTGCGACCCTGCGCCGGATGCCCGCCAGCCGCGCCGCGCCCTTCCTGCTGCTGATGCCGATCTCCGGCACGTTGATCGCCGCCGCCCTGCTCGGGGAGCGCTTGGACCAGATTCAGCTGGCCGGAGCAGCCCTCATCCTCCTGGGGATCGCCGCTGCGACGATGCGCCTCAGTTCTCGGCGGGAGCGCTCTGGAGCAGCGGCGGATTGACGGTCGTGTTGAGATCCCTGGCGCCTGGGCCATTCAGCGCTCCGCTCGCCACGAGAAGCAGCCCGGCGACCACGGCCACGATCAGCAGGACCATGATCAGGCCGGCCCGGAAGCTGGGCTCCTCGGATGCGTTGCCGGTGCCGTCGAACGCGCCGCTCATGGGGTCAGTGTGATCCCTCGGGCGACCATTCGAAGCAAATAGCCGACAACCTGTGTGTCGGCCGAAGTGCGTTAGCCCTCCAGCCGGCGTCGGAGCTCCTCGTTGACGAGCCGGGCGTCGGCGCGACGCCGGTGCGCTTCATGACCGGGGTGGGGAACTCGGTGGGCGACCGGTTGGCGTTGGTCATCGTTGCCCGGCGGAGGCTTCTGGGGAGACTAGGACATGAGCGCCAGGGTCAGGGCCGCCCGGTCGCCGGGCCGCGCGGTCGCCGGGCCGCGAAATGGCCTTTTCTGCACCGTCGAACTGGTAGGTCAAGGTCATTAAGCCCACCGCAATTGGTTCCCCAAGAATGCCGCGGTAACCGGCTTGCACCGCCGTGAGCGCCTACCCCACACTCTGGCGATGCCGAGCCGAGGAGAACTGGTGACGCGTCGGCTCCTTAGCCCTGCTTTCCTGCTGACGGAGCTGTGCAAGGCTCTTGCGATCGTCGCGCTCGCCGACCTGGCGGTCAGATCGGCCCTCCTGCTGGACCCGTACGGCTACGACTCGTTCTTCTACCACCTGCCCTTCGCCGCGGCCCGCGTCGGCGTGCCCCTGCCGTATGACATGAACGACACCGTGCGGGCCCAGTTCGACGCCTTCCCGCCGCTCCCCGAATTGGTGCAGGGGCTGCTGTGGCGGATCACCGGCTCGGTGAACGCCACCGGGGTGGTGAACTTCATCGCCTTCTCCGCATTCCTGGTCTACGCGCAGAAGGTCTTCAAGGCACCGATCTGGCTGGTGTCGCTGATCTCGCTCAGCGCGCCGCTGGTGCTAATCCATACCACTGTCGATTACGTCGACCTGTTCGGCAACGCCTGGCTGGCCATCGGCGTGACCTCGATCCTCTTCGCCTACCTCTTCCCGGAGCGACGGTCGAGGGCCGTGGTCATCGGTGCGCTAGCCGGCCTCACTTTGGCCGCCTGGACCAAGTACATCTTGGTGCCGGTCGTGATGGTGGCCTTCATCGGCTTGGCAGTGATGATGATCCGCTCGTCGGCCACATTCCGATTCAGCCGGCGGCAGGCCGCGGCCGTGATCCTCGTGTTCGCCGTGCTGGCCTCGGCGCCCTACCTCAAGAACCTGGCCGTCTACGGCAACCCCTTCTGGCCGCTCCGCGTCCCGTTCGTCGGGTCGCTCTTCCCCTACACCGCGGACCCGACCGTGGTGCGAGAGGATCACCCCATCGACCGGCCGCCGCAGCTCAAGGAGGCGCCGCAGCTCGAGGTCTTCGTCGAATCGCTGTTCGAGACGCGGAACCCCCTGCGCTACGAGGATCGCCCGCGCTGGATCCTGGACCAGTTCCAATGGAGCCCCGCCAACGCCCACCGTATGGGGGGCTTCTGGGGCATCGGCACGGCCATCTTCCTGGTCCTGTCGGCCGGCATGATGATCGCGTACCGGCGCCGGGAGGCCATCATCGCCAGCCTCGCCGGGGTCGGGCTGCTCATCTTCGTGGGCGTGCTGCCCCAGTCGAATGAGCTGCGCTACTTCATGTTCATCCCGCTGACGTGGGCGGCCACCATCGGCATGCTCTTCAAGCCGATACAGACTAGGTTTCCGCGGATCGCGACCGGGATCCTGGCGCTCGTCCTGGTGCTCTTCAGCTACATCGTCACGGAGAACTGGCTCTACTACCCGCCGGTGCCGATCGGCATCCCGTCGGCCGCCAGGATCTGGGGCGCCGACGAGTTCTGGCCCCTCCTCGATCCGGACGAGACGTACTGCGCCGTCCACATGTACCCGCTCGGCTTCCTCCTGACTGGACCCACGCTGTCGGAGTTCATGATCGTGGACCGCAGCGAGGCGTCACTCTGCCCACCCGGCACCACCATCATCACCGACGAGGGCATCCAGGGACCCGCCGGGTGATACGCTCGAGAGGCGTGAACACTCCCGACTCGCCGCTGGACATCTCGATCGTGATGGCGTGCTTGGACGAAGCGGGCACGATCGGGATCTGCGTGGCCAAGGCACGCTACTGGCTGGCGGGATCCGGCCTGCGGGGCGAGGTTGTCGTGGTTGATAACGGCTCGACGGATGGCTCCCCGCAGATCGCCGCGCGCGAGGGCGCCCGCGTGGTGCTGGAATCCGCCCGCGGCTACGGACGTGCCTACCTGCGCGGCTTCGCCGAGGCGCGCGGCGAGATCATCGTCATGGGCGACTCCGACGACACATACGACTTCAGCGACCTGTCCGGCCTCATCGCGCCCTTGAGCCAGGGGGCCGACATGGTCCTTGGCAATCGGTTCAGCGGCGGCATCAAGCCTGGCGCCATGCCCTTCCTGCACCGGTACCTGGGCAGCCCCATCATCAACCTTATCCTGCGCGTCTTCTTCAAGGTCAACGTGGGCGACAGCCAGAGCGGCTTCCGAGCGTTCCGCCGCGGCCTGCTCGATCAGTTGCGGCTCTCGTCGGGGGGCATGGAGCTCGCCTCGGAGATGATCGTGCGGACGGCCCACGGCGGATTCAAGATCGCCGAGGTGCCGGCTCCCTATTCGGCCCGGTCCGGTAAGAGCAAGCTCAACACCGTGCGCGACGGGTGGCGGCACCTGCGCTTCCTGCTCGTGGCGGCGCCCGACTTCCTCTTCATCTTCCCCGGCCTAACGCTCTTCGTGCTCGGCGCGCTGGTGTTCCTGCTCTCGTTTATCTCGCCGGCGGGGGTCGAGATCGGCTCGGTCTCCTGGCAGCCGATCTTCGCCGGCACGATCCTGGTCGCGATCGGCGCCAATGCGCTGGTCCTGGGGGTCGTGGCCAAGCTGCACAGCGTCGCGTCCGGCCTGCTGGCCGAGGACGGGCTGGTGCGCGTCTACAGGCGGCTCTTCTCGCTCGAGTCGCTACTCCTACTGGCGCTGTTACTGGTGGTGGCTGGCCTCGGGATCGATCTCTTCCTGTTCATCGCCTACTCGTCGGGGGGGCACGTTGACCTGGGGCTGCAGCTCGCCGCGTTGGCCCAGACGGTGCTGATCGTCGGGGCCCAGCTCGGCATGGCGGCCTTCCTGATGGTCACCGTCGAGACGCGCTGAGGGCCTCTTCGAGTACCTCGCGGTAGGCGTCGGCTGCGCGATCCCACGACCAGTGACTCGCCGCGAACTCCGCGACGGCAGTGCGCGCCTGATCGAGGTCGGGCCGGGCCAGGATACGCTCGAGGTGCGCGTGCCAGCGGTCCACCGCGTCAGAACCGGTGACCGGCTCCGTCTCGAGGCGCGCCGCGGCGGTCCGATCGCCGGCGGCGGTCGATGGGTCGACAATGGCGGGCGTCCCGCAGGCCAGCGCCTCGATCACGACCAGCGGGAATCCCTCCCCCAGGCTCGGCAGAACCAGGAGGTCGGCAGCGCCATACAGGCGCGCCAGCGACGGGCCGTGCAGCTCCCGTTCCACGCTGACGTTGGCAGCCGCCCAGGCTCCGGGATCGATGGGGCCATGACCGGCCAGCACCCAGCGCCATTCCGGCGTGCGCTCCGCGAGCTGCTGGATCAGTGCCAGCCCCTTGCGCTCGACGAAGCGACCGACGAAGACGAGCAGCGGGCGCGTCTCCCCGCCCAGGTATCGGCGAACCTCGGCGCGTTGGGCATCGGTCGATGGGTGGAAGACGCCGGCGTCGACGCCATTCGGGATGAAGAGCGGAGGTCGCTTCCAGGAGCGCCGGGCGGTCTCGTCACGGATCCGCTCGCTCACGAACGTCACGCGCGCGGCTGCGCGCAGCATGGTGCGCGAGGTAGCCCGGTACACGAAGCCGATGAAGCCGCGCAGGAAGCTGTTGCGATACGGGACGGCACCGACGTGCACGGTCACCACCAGCGGTCGCCCGATGATCCGCGCCGCGACCGCGGCCAACAGGTTGCCCGGGTAGAGGAGGTCGTGCACCCAGACCAGGTCCGAGCGGCGCACCTCGCGCCAGAGGCGCGCGAGCGCCCGCACCCCGGGGAGCGGGACGGGGACGCCGGTCCGCCGCTCGATCCCATGCCACACCCCGAGCGGCACGAGCTCGACGCCACGCGGCGGCGGGTACGCCTGGCGGTCGCGCCCCGCCGCCCACCGGACCCCGATGTCGGTGGCGAGGCGTGCAGCAAGCTGGCCTGCCACGATCTCGACTCCCCCACCGTGGCTGGGGTAGAAGTGCGTCACCAGGAGCAGTCGCGGTCGCGCGGTCGCCTCGCTATCGGTCAAGAGCGTCAACGTATGATCGCGGCGTGGGACCAGTCAGCTCGGCGCCAGATGGGCCACGCCGCGGGCGCCCGCGCCCGTGGGACACGGACTGGCTCATCCTGCGCGGGTTGCGCGATGAGATCGCGAGGCTGGTTGGCCACGTTGCCCGTCCGGGCCTCGTGGCCCTCGACTTCGGCTGCGGGGATCGACCATACGAGAGCGTGTTCGAGACGCATGGTGTGGAATACGTCGGAGCCGATTTCGGCGGCAACCCCGACATTGCGATCGCTCCCGACGGCACGCTGGCTGCTCCCGATGCCGAATACGACCTGCTCCTGTCGTTCCAGGTGCTCGAGCACGTCAGGGACCTCGACACCTACTTCGCCGAGGCCCGCCGCGTGCTGCGGCCTGATGGCCAGATGCTGCTTTCGACCCACGGCACGTGGTTATACCACCCGCATCCCGAGGACCACCGCCGATGGACACGGGAAGGGCTCCTCGCGGAGATCGCCGCGCACGGCTTCAAGGTGATCGAATGCCGGCCGGTGGTCGGCCCCATGGCCTGGACGACCATCATCCGGAACACCGGCATCGCACAATTCCTGCGCGTGGTTCCGGGGATCGGCCGCGGGGTGGCTGCGGTGGCGACGCTCATCGCCAATGCCCGAGCTCGTCTCGAGGACGCGATCACGCCGGCCGGGATCACAGCCGACAACGCGTGCGTCTACGTCACGCTCTCGCGGCTGCTGCCGGCGGACGGTCGTTGACGGGGATTCAGACCTCCGGCCGCTACCTGGCGGTCGGCGCGACCTGCGCGGTCCTCAACAGCCTCATCCTGATCGGCCTGGACCGGGTCGGGATTCACTACGCCGTCTCGAGCCTAATCGCGTTCGTGGTAGTGGTCAGCGTTGGGTACAGCCTGCATTCGTGGTTCACGTTCCGGGTGCGGCGCGGGCTCTCCACCTTCGCCCTGTATGCGATGGCGCTGGCCGCCAACTACCCGCTGCAGGTCCTGACGCTGTATCTGTTGGTCGACCTCCTGCGGCTTCCGATCGTCGTCGCGTCCCCCATTTCGACGCTCGCACTGGCCGGCTGGAACGTCTTCGCGACCCGCTGGGCTCTCGTGCGGCGGCCGGTGCGGCAGGCGGGCGCGATCTCGACGGATGCTGTGTCGGCTGTGCTTGCCACGTACGTCCCGATGTACCGCTACCGCAAGCCGGTCTACCAGACGGTCATGCTCTCGGGTCTCCGTGACCTGTGGTCGACCGGGGATCGCCGCGTGCTCGATGTCGGTGGCGGCACCGGCGTCGTGGCCCAGGCGGTCAAGGAGCTCTTTCCGGTCGAGCAGGTGACCTCGGTCGACGTGGTGGACCGCTTCCTCCGCATCCTCGACGTCGCCACCGCCACCTACGACGGCGTGACCCTGCCCTTCCCCGATGCGAGCTTCGACTGCGTCCTGCTCGCCAATGTCATCCACCATGTGCCGGTGGCTGCGCGGGTTGCCCTCCTTCGCGAATGCGCGCGCGTGGCCGGCGCGGGCCGCCTCTACATCAAGGACCACGAGGCACGCAGCGTGCTGGACCGTTGGCGCCTGGCCATCCTCGACGCCGTGGGAAACACCGCGTTCGGCGGACAAGTTCGCGCCAGCTACCCCGCTCGGGCCGAATGGGACGCGCTGGCGGCAGCCGCCGGCTATGAGATCGAGCAGCGCGTCTCGGGCGACTACCGAGATGGCCTCTTCGGCTTCCTCTTCCCGAATCGACTCGAGATCAGCATGCGCTGGGCAGTCAGCTCTCCAGGCGGCGACGGAGCTCCTCGTTGACGAGCCGTGCGTCAGCGCGGCCGGCGGTGCGCTTCATGACCTGCCCGACCAGGAACCCGAAGAGGGCGGTCTTGCCCGCCCGGTAGTGGGCGACCTGGGTCGGGAACTCGGCGATGACCGCCTCGACCTCCGCGCCGATGCTGGCCGTGTCCCCCACCTGCTGCAGCCCGCGCCGATCGACGACCGCCTTCGGCGACTCGCCCGACTCGAACACCTCGGCCAGCACAGTCTTGGCGTTGGCGGCGGAGACTTGGCCGCCCTCGACGCCGCTGATCAGCTCGGCCAGTCCGGCGGGGCGAAGCGCAACGGCGGACGCCCGCAGGCCCTCGGCCGCGTGCTGATTGAGGAGTCGGCTGAACTCGCCGGTCACCCAGTTGACTGCCGTCTTGGCCGCGATCCCGGCACCCACCACCTCATCGAAGTAATCGGCCAGGGCAAGGTCTGCAGTCAGGACGCCCGCGTCATACGCCGAGAGGCCCAGGCCGTGCACGTACCGGGCTCGTCGGGCGGCGGGCAGCTCGGGGAGGCCGGCGCGGATCTCGGCAACCCATTCCTCCGAGGGTCGCAGCGGGGGCAGATCGGGCTCGGGGAAGTAGCGATAGTCGTTCGCCTCTTCCTTGGAGCGCTGGCTCATGGTCCGCCCCTCTGTCTCGTGCCAGCCGCGCGTCTCCTGAACCAGCCGTTCGCCGCGCTCCAGGGCATCGGCCTGGCGGGCAACCTCGAACTCCATGGCGCGCTCGAGCGAGCGGAAGGAGTTCAGGTTCTTGACCTCGACCTTGGTGCCGAAGGCATCGGTCCCCATCGGTCGAACGCTGACGTTGCCCTCGATCCGCATCGACCCGGTCTCCATGTCGCCGTCCGACGCGCCGATGTATCGCAGGATGTCGCGCAGGGTTTCGCCGTAGGCTCTCGCCTGGGCGGGGCTGCGCACGTCGGGCTCGGTCACGATCTCCATCAGCGGTACGCCGGCGCGGTTGAAGTCAAGGAGGCTGTACCCACGGCCGCCGTGCTGCAGGCGAGCGGTGTCCTCCTCGAGGTGCGCCCGGGTGATGCCGATGCTGACGCTCGTCTCCTCCGCAGCAACCGGCACCTCCAGGCGACCGTTGGCGCATAGCGGCAGGGCGTATTGGCTGATCTGGTAGCCCTTCGGCAGGTCGGGGTAGAAGTAGTTCTTGCGCTCGAATCGGACCGCGGTGGTCTGGATCTCGCAGTCAAGGGCGAGCCCGGTGAGCATCACCAGCTCCACGGCCCGGCGGTTGATGACCGGCAAGGTGCCGGGGAGGGCCAGGCAGACCGGGCAGGTGCGCGTGTTCGGCTCGTCGATCCCGCCTTCAGGCGGCGACGTTGGGCAGGAGCAGAACATCTTCGACTCGGTGCGCAGCTGGGCGTGCACCTCAATCCCGATGACCGTCTCGTAGGTTGTCGCCACTGCCATGCGCCGATTGTAGGGGCGCTATGCTCGCGCCATGAAGATCGGTGAGTGGGACACGCTGGGACGGGCGCGGGCCATCCTCCAGCGTCAGCTGGGCGAGCTGGGAGCCGCGGAGCTGGCGGCGCACGTCGCGCTCAACCCGGAGAACGGGCGGCTGCGAGTCCTGGTGGCGACGGACATCGGCCTCCTCGACTACCACTACCAGCCGTCGAGCGCCGATCCGGAGGGACCGTGGTCCCTCCGTGGCGAGATTCACCGCTGGACGAGCGTGCGTGGGTTGCGCCTGCAGACCGATGCGCAGGTCAACGAGAACGAAGACTCGATGGATGCCCGCTGGATCTGGCGGCTCATCGCCGAGGATCCCAAGATCGACCTGACGGCCGAGTCAACCGAAACCGGGGAGCGCTCGCCGGGGGCGTTGCTGCCGCTGGCGACGGCCTGCATCGAGCACGCCCGCTAGGGGTTCCGGGCAGTCAGGTAGAGCGTCCCGAACGGGATGTGGAGGAGGCCATCCGGGCCGACCGGGGTGGCCGCCAACAGGGCCGCAGAGAGGGCCGCGAACCGCTCGTCGCTGAGCGCCCGGCTGGCGACGGATCGCGAGCCCGTCTTCATCCATCGCTCGAAGGAGTCCGGGCCGGCCAACCGGACTGTCGTCTCCGGATCGGCGGTGACGGCAGCCTTGCGCCAGCCAGCGGCGCGGGCCCACGAGAGGAGCTTGGTGCGGGTCGGCACCTCGATCCGCCGCAGGAGGCCGTGGCGGCGGTAGATCGGGTCGTAGAGACCGTGCGAAAGGACCGCGCGAGGACCCGGGACGGAGAGCGAGAGGCGTCCTCCGGCGGTGGTCACACGGCGCCACTCTGCGAGGGTGGCGACCGGGTCGACCGCGAAGTGCAGGGCATGCACCGAAATCACGACGTCGAACGAGCCTGAGGGGAATGGCAGCTCGGAGTAGTCCGCTTCCACGAAGCGCGCTCCGGGGACCTCGCGCCTCGCGATCGCCAGCATCCCTGCGGCGCCATCCACGCCCACGACCTCACGCCCAGCGGTCATCGCCGCGGCGGCCCCGATCCCGGTGCCGGTCCCCGCATCCAGGATCCGGTCCCCGAAGCGCAGCTCCGCTCGTTGGACGACCCGCACGGCCATCGTCCGCAGCGACGGGGCCATGGTCTGGGTGTAGTTCTCCGCCGTCTCGGAGAAGCCGGCGACAGTCCGCTTCCAATTGGTCATCACCGTCAGTCCGGGATCTGGAACCCGTCGAGCTCCGGCCGCCTCGGGTAGCGCGGTTTCATGCGGCGTGCGGCCGCCGTGACGATCCGCGCGACGGCGAGATCGCGGTACCACTTGTGGTCCGCCGGGATCACGAACCAGGGTGCGTCATCGGTGCTGGTCTTCTCGATCGCATCGGCATAGGCGTCCATGTAGTCGTCCCAGCGCTTGCGCACCCCCAGGTCGCCCTCGCTGAACTCCAACGCTTGCTGGGCCGGTCGATCCGCTTCTGGAAACGACGTCGCTGCTCCTCGCGGCTGATGTGGAGCATGAACTTGAGGACCGTCGTCCCCTCGGCGACGAGCCCTCGCTCCCACTCGGCGATCGCCTGGTAGCGCGGCCGCCAGACGTCCTCGGGCGCCAGCTCGGCCACCCGAACGACGAGGACATCCTCGTAGTGGCTGCGGTTGAAGATCCCGATCCGCCCGTCGCTTGGCGCGTGCTCGTGGATCCGCCACAGGAAGTCGTGCGCGAGCTCCTCTTCCGTCGGCACGCCGAAGCCGGTCACCTGGGTGCCCTGTGGATCGAAGGCGGCGAAGACCTTGCGGATGGTGCCGTCCTTGCCCCCCGCATCCATCGCCTGGAGGACTACCAGCATCGAGTGCTTCCGTTCGGCCCACAGCTTGGTTTGAAAGTCGAAGAGCTCGCTGCGCAGCTTCCGCAGCTCGCGACGGGCTGCCTTCTTGTCGCCTTCGAATCCGGGACTGCCATCCGGCGCGATCTTCGCCAGGTTGGGCCGCTTGCCCGGCGTGGCCCGCAGCCGTTCAGCGAACGCCTCGAGATCGGGCTTCTCGCGTGGCTCCTTGGGCTTGGCCGATTTGATCTTCACGAGTGGCGACCGACGAACCGTTCGATCCGATCGAGGGCCTCGATGAGGTCCTCGTACGCCGTCGCATAGCAGACGCGCACGTGATCGGCTCCTGAGGGGCCGAAGGCGGTGCCCGGCACCACTGCCACGCGCTCCTCGTGCAGGAGAGCCTGGGCAAAGGTCTCGTCGTCCATGCCGGTGCGCGCGATGCTCGGGAAGCAGTAGAAGGCGCCACGCGGCTCGAAGCAGAGCAGCCCGATCTCGTTCAGACGCCGGGTCATCAGCTGCCGGCGGCGGTCGTACTCGTCGTGCATCTGGACCACGAAGGGCTCGCCGATGCGCAGCGCCTCGAGCGCCGCGAACTGGGCGACGGTCGGCGCGCACATGATCCCGTACTGGTGCACCTTGGCGATCCCGACCATCAGCTCGGCCGGAGCGGCCACCCAGCCGATGCGCCAGCCGGTCATGGCATAGCTCTTGCTGAAGCCGCCGATGAGCACGGTCCGCTCCCGCATGCCGGGGAGCG
>JBDTYC010000029.1:0-11077 GCA_040005815.1 Chloroflexota bacterium | reverse complement strand
TGTACGCCACCCAGGTGGCAATTGGGCCGCCGACGTTCGTCATCTTCGTCAACGACCCGGAGCTGATCCACTTCAGCTATCGCCGCTACCTCGAGAACCGGATCCGGGCGGACTACGGCTTTCTGGGCACGCCGATCAAGCTGATCTTCCGGCAGCGCGTCTCCGAGGAGGCCGCACGACGGACCTCCCGTCCGAGGCGGGCGGCACGCACCGGACGCCGCTGAGGCCGGCCGAATAGGGGCGCGCTGAATCGGCCACAATGAGCCGTGGCCCGCATCCTCCTCTACACCGGCAAGGGCGGCGTCGGCAAGACGAGCGTGGCGGCCGCCACTGCCCTCGTCTGCGCGAAGCTCGGCTACCGGACGATCGTGGTCTCGACCGACATCGCGCATAGCCTCGGCGACGTCTTCGGGGTCGAGCTCGGCCCGCAGCCGCTCGAGATCGCGCCGAAGCTGTGGGCCCAGGAATCGGACGTCTTCTACAACGTCGAGCGCTACTGGGGGCGCATCCAGGAGTACGCCGCCAGCGTGCTCCGCTGGCGCGGCCTAGACGAGGTGCTCGCGGAGGAGATGACCGTGTTGCCGGGCATGGATGAGGTCGGCAGCCTGCTCTGGATCGCCGAGCACCACGACTCTGGTGACTACGACGTGGTGGTGGTCGACGCGGCGCCGACCGGCGAGACGTTGCGGCTCCTCTCGTTGCCCGAGGCGGGCAAGTGGTGGATGGAGAAGATCGAGCCGATCGGCAGACGGATCACGAAGCTGACCGGCCCCTTCATCCAGCGGGTCGTCGGGATGCCCATGCCAGGTGACGACGTCTTCAATGCCGGCGAGGAGCTCTTCCGTCGCCTGGAGCACATGCACGACCTGCTGATCGACCCCGACCGCACATCGGTTCGGGTCGTGCTGACCCTCGAGCAGGTGGTGATCAAGGAGGCGCAGCGCTCCTTCACCTACTTCCACCTCTACGGCTACCCGACCGACATGGTGGTAGCCAACCGGGTCCTCCCCGATGACGTGGGGTGGAAGTACTTCCGCGGCTGGTATGACCGGCAGCAGCAATATGGACCTATGGTCGAGCAGGCTTTCGCGCCGATCCCGATCCTGCGCGCCCCGTTCCTGGACCGCGAGGTGATTGGGCTGGCGGTGCTTGCCGAGCTGGGCGAGGCGCTCTATGGGGAGAAGGACCCGAGCCATCAGTTTTACGTTGGACGCCCGTACGCGGTCGCGCGGCAGGACGGTGAGTTCATCCTCTCGGTGGAGCTGCCGTTCGCCACCAAGGAGCGGATCAACCTCTCGCGGCATGCCGACGAGCTCGTCATCGATGTCGGCACCTGGCGACGCAACCTCGTCCTCCCCCGCATCCTTGTCGAGGCGACGACGCTGGGAGCCAGATTCGACGACCAGGTTCTGAGGATTCGCTTCGCAGCCCCGCCGCGAAGCACAGATGGAGGTGGAAAGCGTGGCAGCAATCGATAGCGACAGGAACGGCGAGCTGGAGGCGCGCATCGCCGACCTCGAGCGCCGCCTCCCGCGCGGCACTGATCGGCGCGAGAGCATGGAGACGGCTTTCTGGGCCGTCATGCGGAATATTCTCCCCGGCGAGACCGGCAAGCATATGAAGGCGGCCGGGCGCGAGCAGCTGCTGGCGGCGCGAAGCTACCTGGACCACTGGATCGCCAAGATGGATGCGGACCAGGTGGAGGAGAAGACGGCGCCGCGCGAGAGCATCGAGGTCGAGTGACCGACCAGGTGGGGGTGGTGGGCGCTGGCGCCTGGGGCACCACGCTCGCCATCAAGCTCGCGGCTGCCGAGCGGCCCGTCACCCTCTGGGCGCATACCGCCGAGGCCGGCGAGGCGCTCGCGAGTCTGCGAGAGAACCGCCGCTACCTCCCGGGAGTGGTATTCCCGCCCAACCTGCGGGTTGCGACGGATGACACGTACCTCGGGGAGCCACATCGCTCCTTTGTGCTGGCGGTCCCATCGGCCCACCTGCGCGCAACGCTGCGACGACTTGGCCCCGCGCTCTACGCCGAGGCTTCGCTGCTCAGCGTGGTGAAGGGGATCGAGCAGGAGACGCACCTGCGCATGAGCGAAGTGATCGAGGAGGAGCTGCCCGGTCGCCGCGTGGCGGCCCTCTCCGGCCCGAACCTGGCGCGCGAGATCGCGGCCGGCCTCCCCGCCGTCAGCGTGGTCGCCTCGGAGGACGCCGACCTGGCGGCGGAGTTCGGGGCGCTGCTGGCCAGCGACCGATTCCGCATCTATACCAACCCGGACCTGACAGGCGTCGAGCTGTGCGGCGCGTTGAAGAACGTCGTGGCACTGGCATCGGGCTTCGTCGACGGGCTGGGCTTCGGCGACAGCGCGAAGGCGGGGATCATCACCCGCGGCCTGGCAGAGATGACCCGGCTGGGCGTGGCGGCGGGTGCGCAGCAGATGACCTTCGCCGGCCTGGCCGGGGTCGGCGACCTCATCGCCACCTGCATGAGCCCGCTCTCGCGCAACCGGCGAGCGGGCGAGCTGATGGCCTCGGGGATGTCCTGGACCGATGCCGCGGCGCACCTGAATGGCGTGGCGGAGGGGGTCGACACCGTGCGCGGCGCGCTCCAGCTTGCGGCGGCCGCCGGGGTCGAGATGCCGATCGCCGAGCAGGTGGATGCGGTCGTGCACGAGGGACGGCCACCGATGGAGGCGGTCGCCGAGCTGATGTCCCGGGTACAGAAGGACGAGCTGACCGGAATGCGGGCCTAGGTTCGCCATGCCCCGATCCGCGGTCAGTGCGCTGATCCTGCTGATGGTCACTGCCTGTGCAGCTGCGGCCTCGCGATCGACCAGAGCTTCGTGACGGGGATGCAGGGCCTCTGCGGCGTCGTGGTGGAGCGCTGAATCGGGGAGCGCGAGGCTACTCTTCCGGGGTGAACCCCCGAGACGCGGCGGAACCGGCGGTATCGAACGTCGATCGACGCATCGTGTCGGTCCTGTTTGCCGACGTCGTCGGGTTCACGCCACTCTCCGAGCGGCTCGATCCGGAGGACGTGGCCACGATCCAGAACGCGTACTTCACGGCGACGCGGGAGACGATCGAGCGGCACGGCGGCGTGGTCGAGAAATTCATCGGCGATGCCGTCATGGCCGTCTTCGGCGCTCCGCTGGCACGCGACGACGATGCCGAGCGTGCGGTGCACGCGGGCCTCGCCCTGCTGGCAGCAATCGAACAGATCGGGGCGCGACTGGGGATGGACGCCGGGGCGCTGCAGCTGCGCGTCGGCGTCAACACCGGCGAGGTTGTTCACGCCACCACCGGGCCGGACGCGGGCAGGGTGACCGGAGACACCGTGAACACCGCGGCTCGACTACAGACGGCGGCGCGCCCGGGGTCGGTGCTCATCGGCGAGCTGACCGCCCTGACAGTGGCGCATGCCGTCGATACCCTCGATCGCGGACCGATCGAGCTGAAGGGGAAGGCCAAGCCGATGCCGGTCTGGGAAGCCACGGCGATCCGTTCGCAGCCCTCCCGCGAGGCGGCGATGGGTAGCCTCCGAGCACCGATGCTCGGGCGCCAGGCCGAGCTGGCCAACCTGCTGGAACTGCTGGACGAGGTGGTTCGGACCCACGGCGCCACTCGCGTGGTGATCATCGCGCCGCCGGGCGTGGGGAAGAGCCGCCTGTTGGCCGAGTTCAGCGCGGGGGTTGGGGTCACCGTCCTGCGAGCGAGGGTCCGGCCGCAGGGGACAGCGCCGTACGAGACGGTCGCACAGCTCTTCGCCGTCGCCAACGCTGACCTGGCGTCGGCATTGGCCGATGCCGGAGTGAGCGATGCGCGCGCGGGGGTGATCCGGAAGGAGGTGGCGGACCTCCTCGAGCCGGGAGGAGGCGGCAGCGAGGCAGTCCCCGATATCGGTGTCGAGCGCGAGGCGCGCTTCGACGCCTGGGTCACGGCACTGGACGCGCTGGTCAGCGGTCCATCAACCTGGCTGGTCGAGGATATCCATTGGGCGGGCGGAGACCTGCTGGCGTTCCTCGAATTTGCGGCGACCGCGGCGACTCGCCACGGTCGCCTGCTGGTGGCGACTGCTCGCCCGAGCCTGCTTGCGTCGGCGCCCTCGTGGTGCGCGGGTGGATCGCGGGTGGATCTCGGCCCGCTCCCCGCGGCGGATGCCACTGCCCTCGTCCACGCGCTGGTCGGCGATGCGCTTCCCCCGCAGCTGGTCGACGTGGTCGTGGAGCGGTCCGACGGAACTCCGCTCTTCATCGAAGAGCTGTTGCGAACCTGGGCCGGGGTAGGGACCCTGGTGCGAGAGGGCGACCTGTGGCGTCTCACCCTCCGGCCTGATGTGGTGCCGCTACCCCAAACCGTGCAGGCGATCTACGCGGCACAGCTCGATGATCTCCCCTCCCACGCGCGCCTGGTTGCCCGACGGGGAGCGGTGGCCGGCCGTCGGCTGCCCGCCGCGGCGTTTCCCGCGCTCGACCTTGCGGCTGCGGGCGATGGGCTTGACGCCCTGCGGCGCCGGGCGATTCTCACCGGCCCCATCGAGGATTCCGTCACCGGTGAGGGATACGCCTATCGTCACGCGCTGCTGCGCGACGCCGGCTACGCCTCGCTGGCACGCGCCGAGCGGTGCCGCCTCCACGTCGCGATGGCGGGCTGGCTCAGCGATACGGCGGGGGATCGAGCCGACCTCGTCGCGGAGGCGATCGCCGAGCACCACGCCCGCGCGCTCGAATCGATGCCGGCACTCGCCCCATCCGACCTTCCGGACCGCACGGCCCTCGCGGCTGGCGCGGCCACGTGGTACGAGCGGGCTGCGGATGCCGCCCTTCGGCTTGCCGCGGTCGAGGCCGCGATCCGGCTCTATCGCCAGTCGCTCGATCATTCGACCGAGGATCATCCGCGCGACGTTGCCCGCCGCAGACTGCGGCTCGGCGAGGTCCTGGCCAGCAGCGCCGAGCTCGACCTGGGCATCGAGGAGATCGTGGCCGCGCGAGTGGCGTTCGCCGCCAATCCGGCCGCACAGGACGAGTACGAGCGCGCCACCTACGCGCTCGGCATGGCCTACATGCAGCAGATCCGCTTTCCCGAGGTGACAGCCCTGACCACGGAGGGAATCGCGCATCTTGGAGGAGCGGTGAGCGCCATGACGGCGCGGCTGCTCGCGCTGCATGCATGGTCGCTGGCCGCGAACGGGCACCCGGATGGAACCGCCGCCGAGGTCGACCAGGCCCTTGCCGCCGCACGCGAGGCCGTCGATCCGTCCCGCGAGCTCGACGTCCTTTCCCATTGGTGCGCCGTCCGCGATGAGATCGGCGCCTCGGGTGAGGGCGACTGGGAACTCCTCGAGCAGCGTGCCCTCGCACTCCAGCGCTGGGGACAGGTGGTCGTGGCGGGGAGAGTCCGAGCCATGAGGCACTCCTTCACCGATCCGGCGGGCGCGCTGCCGCTGCTCGCATCGGTCGTCGAGACTGCTGCCGCGCACGGCCTGACCGAGCAGAGGGGCTGGTGCGAGTACGCGCGCTGCGAGACGCTCTGGGTCCTCGGCGAGTTCGATGCCGCGCTCGCCTCCGGCATTGCCGCGCTCGAGCTGGCCGAGCAGTACGCCTACCATCGGCTGGCCTTCCGGACCTTCATGATCCTGCTGCCAATCGCGGCCGCTCGAGGAGACCCAGCCACGGCTGAGCGCTGGGAGCGGTGGTGGGCCGTTGGGAAGTTCCACTTTCCGCCGAATCCGTCCGCCTATGGACAGATGCTGCGGGGAGCGTACCTCGTCTGGCTGGCGCAGGCGACGGGCGCCGAGCTCCCTGAGCCGCCCGCCGAGCTGGTCGACGCCATGCAGCCGATGGAGAACCCGCACTACCTGGCGGCTGTCGAGACCGTTGTCCGCACCTGGCTCGACGCCGGTCGCGGCGACCTGGCCGGCGCGATGGCATCGCGGGTGGCTGCCGAGTTCGGGACCGATGCGGCCGCCCCGCTCATGCGAGCGTCGGCGGCGCTCGTGGATGCATGGGTCAACGGATCGCAGGACGCCGCGCGGCGCGCCGCGGAGCTTGCCGCGTCGCTCCCGGCCCCTTGGTGGGAGGCTCGTGCCCGGGCAGCGATCGACTAGCGTCAGACACTGGCGAGCGCCATTTCGAACGGCACCGTGTCGTACACTCGGCGTGCTGCCCGCCGAGGACGCCTGATGCCGCGCTATACGCCGGAAGATTCCCTGCAGACTCCGCGATTTACGGGTCCCTCGACGTTTGCGCGGCTGCCGCTGGCGCGGACCCTCGACGAGGTGGACCTGGCCGTCGTCGGTGTTCCGTTCGACACAGGCGCCACCTATCGGGTCGGCGGTCGTTTCGGGCCGAATGCGATCCGGGCCGCGAGCGTCATGCTTCGGCCCTACAACGCCAACCTGGAAGTCGCGCCGTTCGAGGTGCTCTCGTGCGTCGACTATGGCGACGTCGCCATCGTGCCCGGCAATATTGAGCGCAGCTACCAGGCGATCGAGGAGGCGGTCGCTCCCATCGTGGAGGCTGGGGTCGTCCCGCTCCTGATCGGCGGCGACCATGCCTGCACCCTTCCGCACCTGCGCGCGACGCGATCCCGCGGCCCGCTGGCGGTGATCGACTTTGATTCGCACACTGATGCGTGGGATAGCTATTTCGGCGAGAAGTACAACCACGGCACCTGGATGCGCCGCGCCATCGAGGAGGGGCTGGTGGACACCGCCCATTCGATCGAGGTTGGGCTCCGCGGCTCGATCTATGCGCCGGGGGACTGGACGAGCCTGCGGAGCGAGCTGGGGCTGGAGTACCTGACCACCGAGGAGATGTTCGCCAGCGGACCATCTGCCGTCGCGGCCCGGATCCGCGAACGCGTGGGCGATCGGCCCGCCTTCATCAGCTTCGACATCGATGTGGTGGACCCAGCCTACGCACCGGGGACCGGGACGCCCGAGGCCGGTGGACCATCGGCGCACGACCTGCTCGCGGTGTTGCGGGGGCTGATCGGGATCGACTTCGTCGGCTTCGACGTGGTCGAGGTGATCCCAGCCTACGATCCCGCCGGCCAGACCGCGACGTTGGCCGCGAACCTCGCCTACGAAATGCTCTCGCTGGTCGCGCTGCGGCGCAGGGACGCCTGAAACCGATGGGCAACGAGCCGGGGATCGGCTGGCGAACAGCCATGCCACCTGGCTTCGCGTGGCCCGCTGGCAAGCGCGCGGCCGCCTGCTTCACGTTCGATGTCGACGCCGAGAGCCCGATCCTGTTCGAGCACCCGGCAAGCGCCGCCTGGCTGGACGTCATGTCGCACCAGGCCTACGGGCCTCGGACCGGCGTTCCGCGGCTTCTGCGCGTGCTCGACCGGCAGGGCATCCGGGCGACGTTCTTCGTCCCCGGCTACACGGCCGAGCGCTGGCCGGAGGTGATCAGGGCCATCCGTGACGCCGGCCACGAGATCGGCCATCACGGCTACATGCACGAGGGCGCCCGCTCGGTAGCCGACGCGGAGACCGAGGAGCGATGGCTGCTGCGGGGGTTGCAGGCGCTCCATGATGTCGTCGGCGTCCGCCCGGTGGGCTATCGGGCGCCGATGTGGGAGCTCTCCTACCGGCTCCCGGCCATGCTGGCACGGCACGGGTTCCTGTACGACACCGGCCTGATGGACGCCGACCATCCGTATCGGCTCGCGACTGGCCCCGAGGAGGGCGCCGCCTCGATCATCGAGCTGCCGGGCCACTGGAGCCTCGACGACTGGGAGCCATACAACTACCTGCCGGGGATCACCGGCTCGGGCGTGATCGCAAGCCCGGCCGACGTGCTGGCGCGCTGGACGCTCGAGCTCCAGGCGTTGGTCGCGGAGGGCGGCCTCTTCATGCTGACCAACCACCCATTTGTATCAGGGCGCGCGTCGCGGGCGGCTGCGCTCGAGACGCTCATGGAGCGAGCACGGGCGATCGATGGGCTATGGATCGCTGCAGCCGACCAGATTGCCGCGCACGTGGCCACGCTTCCGCTCACGCCGGTGGTGCACCTCCCGCACCAGGCATGAGGAAGGCCCCGACGGCTTGACCGCCGGGGCCTTCCAGGGGCTTCAGGTCACGTTCGCTGAATGGACGAGCGCGCCCCGAACCAGTAGATCAGAAAGGCCACCGCACCGCCCACGTAGTACGCCAGGTCGGCGCCGTGGAGGTAGTTGGCGGTGACGTAGTTGAACGGGCCGCCCCACTCGTAGCCCAGCGAGGACGCTTCGAATGGGATCCCTACGGCGAATCCGACGACCAACGCCACCAGCCCGATCGTGCCGGTGTGCAGCTTCCCATAGTCGACCACCGAATTCGGGTCGGCCCTTCGGCCCCGCAGCCACCAGTCGGCCAGGACGACCCCGACGAAGGGCGAGATCCAGTAGCTGATGAAGAGCAGGAAGTTGAAGAAATTGCCCGAGAACTCGCCGTTGTATTGCAGGATCAGCGTAAATCCGAAGCCGAGGACCGCCACGAGGGCCGCCGAGTAGATTCGCTTCACGTTGAGGCCGGCCGCCTGCAGCGAGAGCGAGCCGGTGTAGTCGTTCATCGCATTGACGGCAATCGTCCCGATGAAGATGGCGACCATGGCGAAGCCGGCAATGAGAGCGCCGCTCCCGCCCAGCAGGGCGAAGATGGTGTCACTCGACTCGCCGCCGGCAGACGCCGGGTTGGTGGCGACCATCACGCCTAGGATCTCGAGCCAGCCTGATGCTAGGGCCATCCCGCCCAGCGTGTACCAGAAGACCTTGCTCGTCGACGTGTTCGATGGCAGGTAGCGCGAGTAATCCGATGCGTAGAGCGACCATGCCAGCACGAAGCTGGCGACGATGGCCACCATCCCGATGAAGGCGCCGATCTGATCGGCGCCCGAGAAGCCATCGGTGAATGACGTGTCGGCCTTGCCCAAAATCACGACGGTCAGCACCACGAACATGGCGCCCAGGACGATCGCGCCCCACTTCTCGAAGGTGTGGATCGCTTCGTAACCCAGGATCCCAAGGGCTGCCTGGCAGATCACGATCACGATCAGGCCGACGATGAATGGGAGACCCGGGATGAGGAGCGTCAGGGCAACGGCGCCGAAGACGCTGTTGATGCCGTCCCAGCCGATGGTGCTGAACCAGTTCAGCAGCCCCGGCACGGCGATCGTCTTGCCGAATGGCAGTCGGGCCGCCGGCATCTGCGCCAGGCCCAGCTTCGGTCCCATCGTGCTCAGAAGTGCCACAAAGAACGCACCGACGAGATTGCCCACCACAACGGCGAGGATCGCCGTTACGAAGCCGAGCTTCAGGAAGTCCAGCGTCGCGAGCGTCCCGATGAAGAACGCGGCCGGGACGAGGTTCGGCGTGAACCAGACCGTGAAGATTCTGTTGACAGACCCGTAGCGCGCGCTTTCGGGGATCGGTTCCATTCCGTGGCTCTCCACCGAGAGGTCGCCCTCGCGCGTGGGCATCCCCTCCTGGGCTTGTTCCATGATCGCCATCGCCAATCGGCTCCTTCCCTCAGATGGCGCCGTGAGGCCTGTCACGGTCGCCGGACCACGCCACTGCTCCCCCGACTGATGGCTCCTCGAGGTCGCTAGGCGCGCCCTCCTTCCGCGGCCGTCCGGACGAAGGTCACGGGCTCGCTCGTTCCGCGATGATGCACCACGCTGCGCGCCGGCTCGGTCTCGGCGACGACCTGCCCGCCGCGGACCACCCAGCGGGCGGCAGGCGTAAGGCGAATCGCCTCCGCCTCGTCGGTGCAGTCGAAGACGACGAAGTTCGCAGGGGATCCCTCTGCGATGGCCCAGCCCTCGACCTCCGCGGCCCTGGCCGGATTGGTGGTGACCATTTCGTAGGCACGGAACAGCTCCGCTCGACCGGTCATCTGGCCGACATGAACGAGCATCGAGAGCGCGTCAAGCATCGATCCGCGGCCGAGCGGGTACCACGGGTCCATGATCGAGTCGTGGCCGCAGGCCACGTTGATCCCGGCCGCGTCGAGCTCCTTAACACGCGTCATCCCGCGCCGCTTGGGGTAGGTGTCGAATCGGCCCTGGAGCACGATGTTGTCGAGCGGGTTGGCGACGATCGTCACCCCGGCGCGCTTCAGGATCTGGATCAGCTTGAAGGCGTAGTTGTCGTTGTACGAGGCCATCGCGGTGGTGTGGCCGGCGACCACGCGGCCCTGCATCCCGTCGCGGATCGCGCGGGCGGCCACGACCTCGAGGAAGCGGCTCTGCTCGTCATCGGTCTCGTCGCAGTGGAGGTCGATCGGCGCACCCGTCTCCTTCGCCAGGTCGAAGATGAAGTGCACCTCCTCGACGCCATCGTCGCGCGTCCACTCGTAGTGCGGGATGCCGCCGATCACGTCGCAGCCGAGTCGCATCGCCTCGCGCATCAGCTCCTTGCCCTCGGGGAACGAGAGGATCCCGTCCTGCGGGAATGCGATGAGCTTCAGCTCCACGATGTCGCGCACCTCGTCGCGCAGCTCGAGCAGCGCCTTGAGGGCGACCAGGTTCGGGTCGCAGACGTCGACGTGCGATCGGATCAGCCCGGTCCCCTGCGCGACCTCCCAACGGATCGCCTCGAGCGCGCGCCGCTTGACGTCCTCGTGGGTGAGCGATGGCTTGCGCTCGGCCCAGGTCAGGATCCCCTCGATCAGGGTCCCAGACTCGTTGTAGCGCGGTTCACCGACGGTGAGCACAGCATCCATGTGGACGTGGGGATCGACGAGGGGTGGCGAGAGGAGGTTCCCCTCAGCGTCCAGCTCGGTAGCCGCCTGCGGAAGCTGACCGCGATCGCGAATGGCCCTGATGAGACCGCCTTCGACGCCGACGTCGACCGGCTCGGGATGACTCCCGGCGGTCGGGTGCAGGCGCGCGTTGCGAACGACAAGATCCACTGCCACCCGCTCTCGTCTCTGGCGTCGACGGCGCGACGCGACGACGCATGATGGCGCGGTCGATCCCGCTCCGCACGGTGTTTCTGCGCGTCGTAGGCGGGTCGCGGGGGCTGGGTCATATACTGGCCCGGCGTGGTCGTCGGGGCGTAGCGCAGTCCGGTAGCGCACTTGAATGGGGTTCAA
>JBDTYC010000028.1:0-11259 GCA_040005815.1 Chloroflexota bacterium | reverse complement strand
CCTTGCCGCCATGGGTGATGGTCGCGCCGCGAGTGATCTCATCGGTGAAGTCGAGGTTGATGGCGGCGTCCTTGATGAGGTGCTTGAGCAGCGTCTGCATGTTCTTGGCGTACATCGCGGTGGCGCTGCCGGGCATGGTGGCCGGCAGGTTCGTGAGGCCGATGATCGTGACCCCGTGCTTCACGACCTCTTTGCCAGCCTCGGTCCCCTCCACGTTGCCGCCCATCTCGGCCGCCATGTCGACGATCACGCTGCCGGGCTTCATGGACGCCACCATCGCATCGGTCACCAGCTTTGGTGCGGGCCGGCCGGGGATCAGCGCTGTGGTGATCACGAAGTCCGCCTCCTTGACACGCTCGGCGATGAGCGCGGCCTGCCGGGCCTTGTAGTCGTCGCTCATCTCGCGGGCATAGCCACCGGCGGTCTCCGCGCTGGCCTTCTCCTCGTCGGTCATCTCGACCTCGATGAAGATGCCCCCCAGGCTCTCGACCTGCTCCTTGACGACGGGCCGCACGTCGGTCGCCTCGACCACTGCGCCCAGGCGCCGCGCGGTCCCGATTGCCATCAGCCCCGCTACCCCCGCGCCCATCACGATGCCGCGGGCCGGACGGACCGTGCCTGCCGCGGTGGTGAGCAGCGGCATGAACTTCGGCAGGCGCTCGGCCGCGATGAGGACTGCCTTGTAGCCGCCGATCGTGGCCTGGGAGCTGAGCGTGTCCATCGACTGTGCCCTGGTGATGCGCGGAATCGAGTCCATGCTGATGGCGGTGACGCCCGTCTCGGCCAGGCGGCGTGCCAGCTCTGGTTTCGAGAGGGTCCCCAGGGTGCCGATCAGGATCGCTCCGGATCGCATCATCCCGGTCTCCTCATCGGTGGGACGGCCGACCCGGACCACCACATCGGCGTCGCCGTAGACGGCTGCAGCATCCGGAACAATTTTCGCGCCGGCCTCGCGGAACGCCTCATCGCTGATGAATGACGCGTCTCCTGCACCGGATTGCACGACCACTTCGACGCCATCGGCAACCAGGGCGGTGACGGCGGGCGGGCTCAGCGCGACGCGGGTCTCGCCGGGCGCGGTTTCGCGGGGGACAGCGATCTTCATCGGGCAAATTCCTGGCGTTCCAGCGGGTGACACCGACGAACCGCCGCAGCGGTCGACGTGTGGCGGTTCGGGAAGCAGAGTGTAGCACCGGACGAGCGCGGCGCCGTCCCGCGGGGCTCGGACATCGGTGTAGATTGGCTCGCATGCAGGCTGAGCCGATGGGCACGTCCCAAGCGGTTATCGCGACCGATGGCCTGACCAAGCATTACGGCAACGTCGAGGCCCTCGTCGACCTCACCCTGGACGTTCGGGCTGGCGAGATCTTCGGCTTCCTCGGCCCCAACGGCGCGGGCAAGTCGACGATGATCCGCACCCTCCTCGGCTTCCTGCATCCGACGCGAGGGTCGGCCACCGTCCTGGGGCTGGACGTGGTCGCTGACTCGGTGGAGATCCGGCGGCGAACCGGATACCTGCCCGGCGGGATTGCGCTGTACGACTCCCTCAGCGGAGCCGATGCGCTCGAGTACCTCGGCGACTTGCAGGACCAGGGCGCGGCGATGCGCGAGGAGCTGTGCGAACGACTGCAGATGTCCAAATCGGTCCTGCGCCGCAAGGTCCGTGACTACTCGCGCGGGATGCGCCAGAAGATCGGCGTGATCCAGGCGCTTCAGCACGATCCGGAGCTCGCCATCCTCGACGAGCCGACCGAGGGGCTCGATCCCCTCATGCAGCACGCCTTCTACGCCGTAATGGACGACCAGCGCGCCAAGGGCCGCAGCATCTTCTTCTCGAGCCACGTCCTATCAGAGGTGGAGCGCGTCTGCGACCGGGTCGCGATCATCCGTTCCGGTCATCTCATGGCGCTCCAGGACGTCGAGGAACTGTTGGCGCGACGCAAGAAGAAGGTGGAGCTGCGCTGGCGTGGAGTCGCACCGGATCTGGCCGGCATTCCGGGCCTGGCCGACATCGAGGTGAAGGGCGACCGGATGCGGGCCACCCTGCAGGGCGATGTATCTGGCTTCGTGCGCGCAATCGCGTCCCCCTCGCTCGAGGACCTGACCATCGAGCCGGCCCGACTTGAGGAGGCGTTCCTCGAGTACTACGCCGGCGACGAAGCGAGCGAGGAGCAGCGCGGATGAATCTCCGCCTGTACCTCCAGACCCTGCGTTGGAACCGTATTCGGCTGGCAGTCGTCGTGATCGCCTCGGTTGGCTGGGGGATGCTGATCCCGGTCGTGTACGTCGCGTTCGCCGACGCCTTCAAGGAGCTCGCCAACTCCGGGGCCTTCCCGCGGGAGCTGATGAACTTCGGGTCGGGGAGTCTCTTCACGCTGCCGGGGGCGCTGACACTGGGGCTGCAGCATCCACTCGCCATCGCCTTCGTCGGCATCTTCGCCGTGGGCTCGACCGTGAGCGCCGTCGCCGGCGAACGCGAGGCCGGCACGCTCGAGGTCCTCCTCTCGAAGCCGATCTCACGGCGGACGTTGTACATCACTCTGGCCGCGGCCTCGGCCACGCTGGTGGGGATCGTGATGCTTGCGCTTCTCGGCGGTCAGCTGATCGGGGTGGCGATCCAGGGCGTGACCGACGAGCTCGACCTTGGCCTGATGCCGCTTGTCTTCCTGAACGGGCTGATGCTGTGGGGTGCCTTCGCGGCGTTCGGCCTGGCGGCATCGGTCAGCTTCGACCGCCATTCGCCGGCGCTGGGCCTGACGATGGCCTACCTGCTTGTCAACTACTTCCTGGAGATCCTCGGCTCGCTGTGGCGAGACGTCGCCTGGTCGCAGCAGTACTCACTGTTCCACCATTTCAACCCGGGCAAGATCCTCACCGGCAAGACCGATGCGGCCGACTTCCTGATCCTGGCGGTTGCGATCGTCATCCCGGTCGCCTACGCCCTATGGGTCTTCCCGCGCCGGGACCTGGCCGCCCCGAGCTGAGGTCGTCCTACGCGGGCTCCAGGGCCAGCTTGGTTGCCTCCTCGAGGGTCAGCTGATGACCCTCGGCGTAGACCTTGGCGGTGGCTGGATCTGCGGTCAGGTCGTCGGGGTAGAACCCCGCGACGTCACGGTTCATCTTGGCCAGGCCGGTCCCCGTGCTGCGCTCGGTTGCATCGGCATAGCCGGCGAGGCGCACCGCGCGATCCGCGTCGCCTTCGAGCCAGTAGAGGGCAGCGAATGCGTCGAAGATCAGCGAATAGCCGGACTTGTCGTCGATTTCGGTGAAAAACGGCAGGGCCTCGGCCAGCGCCGCGCGCATCGCCGCCCGGTCGGTCCGAATGTCGTAGAGGGCCAGCATGTAAAGGGACCACGCGGTCATGAACCGGTCGCCGATCCGCCGAAAGATCTCGAGCGCCTCGGTGACCAGGGGCCGTCCGCCTCCTAAGTCGTCGAAAAAGTAATAGGAGTTGGAGATGCCCCACAGGCAGCGGGCGATCCCCGCCTCGTCCCCGAGCTCGCGATAGATCGTCAGGGCCTCCTCGGCGAGGTCCCGAGCGGCGAGCTGATCCTCCTGGGTCATGCTGAAGGTGAAGCACACGTTGTACGCGGCGTTCGCGATCCTGGCCTTGTCGCCGGACGCGCGCGCCAGCTCGAGCGCTTCTTCGTACCAGGGCCGCGCATCCAGCAGGTCTGCCTGCCAGTAGGCGATCCCGCCGGCAGCCTCGACCGCCAACGCCCGGGCCTCGGGGTAGGCCCTACCGTCGGGCATGGCGAGCACGCGCTCGGCCTGCTCCCGCCCCTCCGCCAGGTAGCCGCGCATCTGCCAGAAGCGCCAGCAGGCGGCGAGGATGCGCATCGCCCGCTCGGCGTGGCCATGCTCGATGGCATGAGCCAGCGCGGCCCGGATGTTGTCGTGCTCTCGCTCGAAACGGTCGAGGACCTCCTTCTGGTCTGACCCAAAGATGCCGGCGGACCCCTCCTCCACGAGAGCCTGGACCCACGCCGCGTGCCGGTCGCCCAGCGCCTCTGCCTCGCCCCGCTCGTTGAGCCGCTCCATCGCGAACTCGCGGATCGTGCCGAGCATGCGGAAGCGCGGCTCCCCGTCGGGCTGACTCTCCTGGCGAACGAGGGACTTGTCGACGAGCGACGCCGCGGCGTCGAGTGGGTCGGCACCGTCGCCCTCGTCGAACACGACGCGCTCAATGGCGTCGAGGGTCGCGCCGCCGGCGAACACGGCGAATCGCGCGAAGACCAGCTGGTCGGCAGAATCGAGGAGGTCGTGGCTCCAGGCGATCGCCCCACGCAGGGTCTGCTGCCGCTCCGGCAAGTCGCGCGAACCGCCGGAGAGCAGCTTCAGCCGATCGCCGAGCCGCTCCATGATCGCCTGCGGACTCAGGACACGGACGCGTGCCGCGGCGAGCTCGATCGCCAGCGGGAGCCCATCGAGGCGCACGCAGATCTCGGCCACCGCCGGTGCGTTGCCGCCATCGACGGCGAAGTCGGGGCGCACGGCCATGGCGCGCTCGATGAAGAGGGCGACTGACTCGTAGGTCGAGAGCTGCTCGAAGTCCGGCAGGTGCTTCGGGTCCGGGACGCCGAGTGGTGGTACTGGGTATTCGCGCTCTCCGTACACGCGCAGCGAGCTGCGACTGGTGACCAGGGCGGAGATATGGCTGGCTCGCGCGAGGAGCTCCGCAACCTGCGGCGCGGCGTCATTGACCTGCTCGAAGTTGTCGAGGACCAGCAGGATCCCCCGGTCGCCGATGTGCTCCCCAAGCCGGTCTAGCGCCCTGGTCCCAGGGTCGACCAGCCCGAGCGCCTGGGCGATCGTCGGCAGGACGAGATCCGACTGGCTGATGGTGCCCAGCGGCACGAAGTAGATGCCGTCGGGAAAGCGATCCGTCGCGTCGGCGGCGATCTGCAATGCCAGCCGGGTCTTCCCCGTCCCGCCCGGTCCGGTGAGCGTCAGGAGCCGCCCTTCGGTCAGCAGCTGGCTCGCCTCCGCGATCTCGCGCTGCCGCCCCAGGAAGGACGTGAGCTGGGTCGGCAGGTTGTTCGGAACGGCGTTCAGCGTCTTGAGCGGGGCGAAGTCGCTTGGTAGCCCGTCGATGACCAGGTCGGAGATCCGCTCGGGTCGGGAGAGGTCCTTCAGCCGATGCTCCCCCATCTCGCGCAGTGCGACCCGGTCGGGCAGGGTCCCTTCGACGAGCGCCCGCGTCGACGCAGAGAGGAGGACCTGGCCCCCGTGTCCGGCGGCCGCGATGCGGGCCGCGCGGTGCACGTCCAGCCCGACGTAGCTGCCCCCGCTCAGGACGCCTTCACCGGTGTGCATCCCGATCCGGACACGAATCGAGGTGCCGGCCGGCCATGCTTCGCCCGCGAGTCCGCGCTGCGTCGCCACGGCGGCCGCGATCGCCTGTGGGGCGCTCGGGAAGACGACGAAGAACGAGTCGCCCTCCGTCACGATCTCGACGCCCTGGTGCTTGGACCAGGCGGCGCGCGCGATCTCGCGATGCCGTTCAAGGAGCGGCGGCCAGGCGTCGCCCAGCTCCTGGGCGATGCGGGTCGAACCCTCGACGTCGGTGAACACGAACGTGACGGTTCCGGTGGGAAGATCGGTCACGCGCGCAGTGTCGTCGGCCGCCGACCGGACGGCAACCCCACTGCGGAGCGGCGCGTGGCTCGGCTACCCTGCGCAGCGATGATCGATCCCCAGGCGACGCGAGGCGGCAGTTCGCTCTTCGGCGCCCTGGCGGACCGGCCGGTCATGACCGCCGTGCTGGGTGCGATGTCCATCGCCTTCTCCGGGATCCTGGTCAGGTTGGCCGATGTCGAGCCGGCCACGGCGGCCATCTTCCGCTGCGCGTATGCCCTTCCGGCGCTCGGCGTGATCGCCTACCTCGAGCGGCGGAGGCACGGCCCACGCCCGGCGGCGCAGGTCCAGCTGGCGATGCTGGCGGGCGTCTTCCTGGCGCTCGACCTCGTCATCTGGCACCACACCATCGCACTGGTCGGGGCCGGGCTGGCAACCGTCCTCGGCAACACGCAGGTGGTGATCGTCGCCATCCTGGCCTGGCTGATCCTGGGTGAGCGGCCGCCGCGGCGCACCCTGCTGGCGCTGCCCGTGGTGCTCGTCGGGGTCGTGCTCATCTCGGGCGTGATCGGCACTGGCGCGTACGGGACGAACCCCGGGTTGGGCGTAATCCTGGGGATCGTGGTGGGAATCGTATACGCGGCCTTCCTCCTGGTGCTCCGCCGCGGAAACTCCGATATCCGCCGCCCGGCCGGCCCACTCTTCGACGCGACCCTGATCGGCGCCATCGCCTCGCTAGCGATCGGGCTGCCGCTGGGAGAGGTCGACCTCGTGCCGAGCTGGCCGGCCCACGGCTGGTTGCTGACTCTCGCCCTCACCTCGCAGGTCGTGGGCTGGCTGATCATCAGCGTCTCGCTGCCGCGACTGCCCGCCGCCTTGACCAGCGTGATCCTTACCCTCCAGCCGGTGGGATCAGTGCTGCTGGCGATGCTGCTGCTGGGCGAGGAGCCATCCGCGGTCCAGCTGCTCGGCGCCGGGACGATCCTGATCGGGCTGGTCCTGGCCACGATCCGCTTCCGTGGCGAGCCGCCGCGCGAGGCGGTGGCCGAGCCGGAGATCGGCTAGGGCTATGGTTGAGTCGATGCCTGCGGATTCGTTCCTGATCACCGGGCGGGGCCGTCTCCTCACGCCGCAGCCGTACGACGGGCCGATACCGTGGGCGATCCACGTGCGTGACGGCCGCGTCGCATGGATCGGGGCCATGTCAGTGGCGCCGCCCGCCGACGCCGTCACCGATGTCGCCGAGGCGCTGGTCACCCCTGGGCTCGTGAACGCACACACTCATCCCGCGTACCTCGGGGACCGTTCGGACGAGGCCGCGGCCCGTCTCGCGGGGGCTCCGTACACCGGCGGCGGGATCCTCCGCACCGTGGCGGCGACTCGCGCGGCGGCGGACGATGAACTGCGCGCTGCGATCGAGTCGCGCCTCGGAGCCGAGCTCGCAGCAGGCACCACAACCGTCGAGTGCAAGTCCGGCTACGGCCTCTCCACGGCGGAGGAGCTGCGTTCGTTGCGGCTCATCGCCGAAGCTGCTTCACGGGTCGCGATCGCGGTGGTGCGGACATTTCTCGGCGCCCATGCGGTTCCATCAGAGGCCGCCTCGATGGAGGAGTACGCCGCGCTCGTCGCCGACGAGATGCTCCCGGCGGTCGCTGAGGCCGGCACAGCGGAGTTCTGCGACGTGTTCTGTGACCGCGGCTTCTTCTCTCAGGAGGCGGCGGAGCGGATCCTGACAGCGGCCTCGGGCTTGGGCCTCGGGAGCAGGATGCACGCGGATCAGCTGACCCGCTCGGGGGGCACCGAGCTCGCGGTGCGGCTCGGAGCGACGAGCGCGGATCACCTCGAACAGCTCGACGCCGCCGGGGTGGCCGCGCTGGCCCGGTCGCGGACGGTGGCGACGCTTCTCCCCGGTCCTGCGATCGTCATGGGGGGTGGCCTGCCGCCGGCTCGGGCGCTGCTCGATGCCGGCGTCACCGTGGCACTGGCCAGCGACGCCAATGCCGGAACCTTCGGCGCCTGGGGAGCCATGCCCCTGGTGATCGGCCTGGGAGCCACGATGCTGGAGATGACCGTCCAGGAGGCGTTGGCCGCAGCCACGACGGGAGGAGCGGCGGCGCTCGGCCTGATCGGCAGGAAGGGCGTGATCGGGGTGGGCGCCGACGCCGACATCGTCGCATGGGAGGCAGAGCACGAGGGAGCCTTCGCCCTCCAGCTCGGGGGGCTGCGTCCCGCTCGGGTCTTCATTGGCAGCCAGGAGCCATCCGCGTGGTCAGCGCCCTAGAATGCTGCGCCAATGGACAGATTCGACCTCGTGATCATCGGCGCCGGCCCGGCCGGTGAAGCCGCCGCGTACAAGGCGCGGTCCCTGGGTGCGTCAGTGGCGATCGTCGACCGCGACCTCTTCGGCGGCGCCTGCCCCTTTTTCGCCTGCGTGCCGTCCAAGTCGCTCCTCCACTCTGCTGCGGTGCACGCCGCCGGCGGCGACTACCCGTGGCCCAGGGCGTCGCTGCGACGAGACTGGATGATCAGCCGCGAACGGATCGACTACCCCGACGACACTCGCCACTTCGAGGACCTGCGCAAGGCGGGGGCGGTGCCGATGCGGGGCAACGCCCGGCTCAACGGTCCGGGTCAGGTCGTCATCACCCACGATGAGGTCGAGCACCGCCTCGAGGCTGGCGCGGTGATCCTGGGGGTCGGCTCGACCAGCAAGGTGCCGGACCTGCCCGGCCTGGCAGACATTCCGTTTTGGACGAACCGCGAAGCGACCTCGGCGCGGGAGTTGCCGGAGAGCCTCGTGATCCTTGGCGCCGGGCCGACCGGCGTGGAGCTGTCGCAGGCCTACGCCCGCTACGGCGTGCCCGTGACTTTGGTTGTGCCAAGCGCAAGGATCCTGCCGCGGGACCATGAGCGCAGCTCAGCCGCGGTCGCAAAAGGGCTCGAGCGTGATGGCGTGACGATCCACACCGGTGCCCGTGCCGTGGCGGCCCACGCCGCGGCGGGGAAAACCGGTAGGCACCGATTCGACCTCGACGACGGATCCTCAGTGGAGGGCAGCGCCGTCCTCCTCGCGATCGGCCGCGACCTGCCCCTCGCCGATCTCGGGCTCGACAGCGTGGGCGTCGACATCTCGGCGGGGAGGCTGCACCCGGATGCGCAGCTGCGCATCGCGCCTGGACTCTTCGTGGCAGGCGACCCGGCAGGGCCCGAGATGCACACCCACGTCAGCCACTACGAGGGCGAGATCACGGCGCGCATCGCGTTGGGTGAGGATGTCAGCCCGGACTTCAGCGCCATCCCCCGCGCTGTCTACACCGACCCGGAGAGCGCCTCGGTCGGCCTGCTGCTGGAACAGGCGCGAGAGCACGGGATCCGGGCCGAGGAGCTCACCAGCGACCTGGCGACCACCGCCAAGGGCGAGGTCGCCGAGGCCGACGGGCATGTCACCATCGTGGTCGATCGCGATGCCGGGGCGCTGGCCGGAGTATTCATGGCCGGGCCGAGCGTGAGCGAGGCGATCCATGAGGCGGTGCTCGCCGTGAAGCTGCAGACGCCGCTGGCCGTCCTGGCCGACACGCTCCACGCCTTTCCCACCGTGGCGCGAGTACTGGGACTCCTCTTCAACGAGGCCGTGCTTTCAGCCCCGCCTCGAGATCAGACCTCCACCGCCAGCAGGTAGACCTGCCCCGTCGGATGGCCGGCGCGCTGATGGATGCGCATCACGGCCTCCTTGTCAGGCCCAGTCGAGAGGCAGAAGACCTTGCCGCTGTCGGGGTCGAGCCAGGCGCGTTCGAAGTGGACACCTTCATCGGCCTCGATGGCCAGGTCGGCATCATGTGCCGCCTGCAGCTGCTCGGCCGTGGTGCCGAAGAAGCCGTCGTGAATGTCGAGAAACTTGTTCAATCCATTCTCCCTTCGGGGTGGTGGTGGTGCAGCGCCGCGAAGCTAGGCGCCGATATTACGCATGTCATCCGTCTTCGCGCAGCAGCACGCCCGGATTCAGGATCCAGCCTGGGTCGAGCGCCCGCTTGATGGCGCGCATCGCCGCGACGTCCGCGACACCACGGTCTGCCTCCAGCCAACCGACCTTGGCGACGCCGATGCCGTGCTCGGCGCTGACGCTTCCCCCCATCTCGATCGTCAGCCGCAGGACCGCGTCGTCCACCGCCTCGTCGTCAGGATCGGGACCAATGACGCCGACGTGCAGGTTCCCCTCGCAGACGTGCCCATAGAGGTAGGTAGCTGAACCCGGCCTTGCCGCCTCGACATCGCTGCGAACCCGGGCGATGAACTCCGCCAACCGCGCAACCGGGACCGTCACGTCGAGTTTGTGTGCCACGCCCTCCGCCCCGATCGCCTCGGTGTGCCGCTCGCGCAGCGCCCACAGGCGCGCCCGGCCGGCCCCGTCGGCGGCCGCCACGGCATCGTTCACGCCTTCGCCCCGCGAGATCGTCTCCGCCAGGAGGTCGGTTGGGTCGGCCTCACCATCTGCCTCCAGGAGCAGGTAGACCGGATGGCGCCTGCTGAACGGCCGGTCGACGCCGGTGTGCCGGAGGACAAGCTCCATGCCATCGTCGAAGAAGATCTCGGCGGCGGCCAGCGCGGGCACCGAGCGTCGCAGCTCACCAGCCAGCGCGATCGCATCTCCCACCTCTGCCATGCCGAGCAGCGCGACCGCGCGTCGCGGCTTGGGTGCCACGAGGTGCAGGTGGGCACGGGTGATCACCGCCAGCGTCCCCTCGCTCCCGGCCAGCAGCGACGCCAGGTGGTACCCGGTGTTGTCCTTGACCATGCCTGGCAGCCGGCGCACCACGCTGCCGTCCGCGAGGACCGCCTCCAGTCCGAGCAGCTGCGCGCGCATCGGCCCATGACGCAGGACATGGATGCCGCCCGCGTTGGTGGCGATCATCCCGCCGACCGTCGCCGAGTCCCGGGCGCCAAGGTCGACCCCAAACGCCAGGCCGCTGTCCGTTGCGTGGGCCTGCAGGGCGGCGAGGGTCACGCCCGAGCCGACGGTCACCTCGCCCGCCAGTGCGTCGACGGGCTCCACGTCGCGGAGGCGGAGGGTCGAGAGGACCACCTGCGGCCCGGATGCCACTCCTCGGGGGACCGAGCCGCCCACCAGCCCAGTGTTGCCGCCCTGTGGGATGACCGCGGCTCCCGTGGCAGCACAGGCGAGGATCACCTCGATCACCTCGTCGGTCGAGGCGGGACGCACGACCGCCAGCGCCTGGCCGTGCCAGCGACGGGTCCAATCGGTCTCGTAGGAGGCGCGAAGGTCGGGATCGGTCAGGACGTGGCTTGCCCCGACCGTGGCACGCAGCGACTGGAGCAGCTCGTCAGTTGGGCCCATGGGCGAACATGCTGCCACGCCACGCATGAATCGAGTCCTCCTCAGCGCGCGCACCCCGCTGCCCTCCTGCTGCCGATCGCAGTGCACCTAGACTCAGCCGATGACCGACCGATGGGCCACCTTCGACTGCTACGGCACGCTCGTGGACTGGATGGGCGGGATCCGGGGCACGCTCAGCCGGCTCTGGCCCGATGCCGACGCCGACCGGCTGCTGTCCCTCTATCACCAGCTCGAACCCGCCGTGCAGGCGGGGCGGGGGCTCGCCTATGGGCAGGTGATGGCCGAGACCCTCGCCAGCGTCGCGACCATTGCGCACCTGGAGGTGCCGT
>JBDTYC010000027.1:0-11692 GCA_040005815.1 Chloroflexota bacterium | reverse complement strand
CTCTTCGGGATCGGTGGCGGGATCGTGATCGTGCCGCTGCTCATCCTCACGATCGGGCTGACGACCACGCAGGCGGCGGGGACCTCGCTCGCGGCGCTCGTGCTGCCCGTGGGTGCGCTCGGCGCGCTGGAGTACTGGCGCGGCGGGTTTGTCGACCTGCGCTTCGCGGCCATCCTGGCGGTGGGTATCTTGCTGGGCGCCTACCTCGGCGCGCGGCTCGGGATCTCGCTGCCGGTGGAGGTGGTGCAGCGCGGCTTCGGGGTGGTGCTCGTGATCGTCGGCGTCCGCTTCATCTTCTTCAGCTAGCGGCCGCTGGAGGCCGCGGTCTAGCCGCCCAGGAAGGGGTGGAGTACCACGTAGGACAGCGCGGCGACCAGCGCCGACGCCGGCAGGGTGAGGATCCACGCGATCCCGATCCGCCGCGCGACACCCCAGTGAACAGCCCGGAATTGGTCTGACGAACCCACCCCCAGGATCGCGCTCGAGATGACGTGCGTCGTACTCACCGGCATGCCAAGCATCGAGGCGCCGAAGATGACGCTGGCAGCGGTCGTCTCCGCAGCAAAGCCATGGACCGGATCGAGCTTTACGACCTTGCTGCCCATGGTCTTGATGATTCGCCAGCCACCTGCCGCGGTCCCCAGTGAAATCGCGCTCGCGGCCAGGATGATCACCCACAGTGGGACCTTGAACTCGGTCAAGACGCCGGCCGAGACCAGCGCCAGGGTCATGACCCCCATCGTCTTCTGGGCGTCGTTGCTGCCGTGGCTGAAGGCCATGTAAGCGGCCGAAAGCACCTGCAGGCGTCGAAATCGGTCGTTCATGGTCTTGGGATGCGCGCGCTGGAAGACGTGGAAGATGACGACCATGAGGGCGAAGCCGATGGCGAAGCCCGCGATCGGCGATCCTACGAGCGGGAGGATCACCTTGCCCAGGATCCCATCCACAACCCACGCGCTGAACCCCACCGCGGCGGCACTGGCCCCCAGCAGCCCACCGATCAGGGCGTGGCTGCTGGACGAAGGAATTCCGAGCCGCCAGGTCAAGAGATTCCAGACGATTGCCCCGATGAGCGCTGCGGCAACGACCAGGCCGCCCTCCGCCTGGTGCGTGATGAGGCCGGCGCCAATGGTCTTCGCGACCGCGGTCCCCGTCAACGCGCCCACGAAGTTGGCGGTGGCGCTCATGGCGATTGCCACGCGGGGGCTCAGGGCTCGCGTGCTGACCGATGTGGCGATGGCGTTGGCGGTGTCGTGGAATCCGTTGATGTAGTCGAAGAGGACCGCCAGGCCCAGCACCGCGATCAGGATCGCGGTGAAACCCTCAGGCATGCTTGACGACGATCCGCTCGATCACGTTGGCGGCGTCCTCGGCCGAGTCGATCGCCTTCTCGAGCAGAGCGTAGACGTCCTTCCATTTGATGACGTCCATCGGGTCCTGGCCGTGCTTGAACAACTCGGCGACCGCCTGGCGGGCGACACGGTCACCATCGTTTTCGAGCCGATGGATCTCGATCCAGAACGGCTCGACTCCCTTGAAGTGCCGCAGCTTGCCCAGACCTTCCGCAAGCTGCTCACATTGCCGCACGATGATCGCCGCCTGCTCCATGGCGGCAGGGGTCGGCGCGTCGATGTTGTAGAGGATGCAGGTGTCGGCGACCTCCTCGATCAGGTCCAGGATGTCGTCGAGGCGGCTGATGAGCGCGTGGATGTCCTCGCGGTCGAAGGGCGTGACGAAGGTCGATTCGAGCTTGTGCCCGATGTCGTGGCTGATCTGGTCGCCGGCGTGCTCGGCGTCCAGCAGCTGACTTGCCAGCCGCTCCCGGTCGTCGTAGTTCCGGAAGAACTGCTCGAGCAGCCGTGACGCCGCCAGGACGTTGCGAGCGTCCTCCTCGAACATGTCGAAGAACTTCGTCTCGCGCGGGATGAGGGAGAAGCGCATGGGACTCCGCCTCGTGCCAAAGGGTGGTTCCAGCCCCCAGCGTACCGGGTCCGGCGCGTGAAGGGAATGCCTGACCGTCGCCGTCTCGTTACCGAACGCGGTGGTCGACGGGCGTCCGCAAGGGCGGCTCTCGGTCGTTGTTCGGGGTGACGTCCGCCTATCGGATCGGGGACACTAGCCGGAGTCCATCGAGCGAGGAACGAACGTGCTCAACATCGACATGGCTCGGCTTATGCACCGGCACGGCGACGACTGGGTCGAGATGAGCCCGGTCGCGGCCCGATCTCCCGATTCGCGGGACCTGGAGCGGAAGCTCCTCGCCGGCGAGCGGGCGTATCGGTGCGACTCATGCGACGAGGAGATCGCCATCAAGCTGCCAGACCCAACAGGCTGAGGGGCGTGGGAGGCGACGGCCGGCGCTCGCAACACTGGGGCCCTGACCGGTTGGCTATTTACGTAGCCCAGTCCCGCGAGTGATGCGGTGAAGTGCCCACGCTCACGACAAGGCGACTGCAACGACGCGCTGCCCACGCCCTCGCGTAGATCAGGACAGCTGCAGCAGTCGCTGGAGGGCCTCGACGGCATCGACGAGCGGATCGGGCAAGTGCGCGGAGGCATCTGACAGCTCGCGACCGTGCCTTCCCCCGACAGCGATCAACACGTCGGGCTGCCGGTCGCGGAGGGCTGTTATGACCGCAGCCGCACCGGCCACGTCTTCGGCCGTCATGACCCCGATGACCGCTACTCGCACGTGCGCCTGTCGGACGGCGGTGACCCACGATCTGATGGGGACATCCGGCCCGAGGTAGGTCGGACTTACCCCGGCGCGGCGAAGGGCTGTGGCGAAACCCAGCGCAGGCAGCTCGTGGCGGGAGCCGGGAGGAAGGCCCACCAGCACCGACGCATCGCCGGCGCCCGCACTGCCGGCGGCGTCGAAGGCCATCCCGAGTCGTCGCAGTGCTGCGGCGCTGGCGGCGTGCTCGCCCGCGACATCGACCTCGCCGCGTGCCCAGGCATCGCCCAGTGCCACGAGGGCTGGATACAGATGGTTTTCGACCATTCGCTCGAAGCTCCCCATCACGAAGATGTCGTCCAGCGCGCGTTCGATGGCAGGCCCGTCGATCCGGGCCGCGGCCTCCACCAGCCCACTGGCCTCCTCGGTGGGCTGTCGCAGGTCGACGGGTTGCGTAGCCACTGCCGCCAAAGGGAATTCTTTGGCTTGCGTGGCAACGATGTTCGCCGCGGCCTGTCGCGGCGACCAGCCGTCCGCGACCAGCGTACGCATCGCTCGGATCCGGCCAATCGCGGCATCGTCATAGATCCGATACCCCTTCTCCGTGCGACGGGGCGCCACGATGCCATAGCGGCGCTCCCAGGCGCGCAACAGGGCGACGCTGACGCCCGTCCGCTGCGCGGCCTCCTTGATCCTGTACATGCTGTCGAAGCATACCATTGGACAAACACTTGACACCAGCGTAACAACGAGCGTACGCTTCCGTTATGACTGAACAAACCATAGGCATTATTGAGTCGGACCTGGACCTCATTGCTCGAATCGCGAAAGGTGATGCGAACAGCCTGGGCGCCCTCTACGATCGTCACAGTCCCATTGCTTTTCGCGTTGCGCTGTCCATCGTCCATGATCGCGGTTCGGCGGAGGACGTCGTGCAGGAGGCGTTCCTCTCCATGTGGCGCAAGGTCGGTTCTTACAAGCCCGGTCGCGGCAGCGTCAGGTCCTGGCTGATCGGCATCGTGCGCAACCGTGCGATCGACACGCTTCGGGCCCGCCGTGGGTCGGACACGGACGATGAGGCAACTCTGTTCTCGCTCCGGGACGCGGGACCGAGCGTGCTGGACCAGGTCGTCGCCAAACTCGAGGCCGAGAGTATGCGGACGGCCATTTATAAGCTGTCGCGCTCACAGCAACAAGCGATTTCCATCGCCTATTACGAGTCCCGTTCGCACGCGGAAATCGCGACGATCACCGGACTCCCCGTAGGTACCGTCCACGGCCGCATTCGACTTGGGTTGCGGCACCTCAGGACCCATCTGCTGGCGTCGGGCGCCGGGCCCTCGCGCGACGAAAGCGCTGGAATCGGTGCGATCATGGCCGACCCCGCAGCATCGTCCAGCCTGAGCCAACGTGTTTCACGTCCACAAGCAGTGGGACCTTAGCGACGACGCCTACCAGGACGAGCGGTCCGGCATCGAGGCCGATCTGGCCCGCCTGCCGGACACCGCAGGCCGCGACGTTCTTCCGGCCGTGTTGTCAAAGAGGGCTTTGCGGGACTTCGACCCCGCTCGCAACACGAGGCGCCTGACGACCCGCTCGCATATTGCTTGGCGTAGGTCGGCCCGGCCCACTAACGTCGGACTTCGAAGTTCGAGCCCTTCGCCCCGCGGCGGCCGCGATTAGATTCTCCTTGGTGGAATTCGCCGTCGCTTCGCGGGTGACGACAGGGGAGGATGGGTGAGCACAGGTGGCATGCGGGACTGCTGGGGTGACCACTAACCCCGTGAAGGGCCACGTCACTCCGGCGCGTCGCCAGGGCCCGTGCCTCGGACGCATACTGAGGGGTACTTTTGGGCGCCCGACGTGGGGCGGGGATCGCCAAGTTGTCTCATTGACCGCGGTGCAGGGATTGATGACCCTGCGGTAATGCCTCTGGCCGCCAGGGCGCTCGGTCTCACCCGACGCGCCAGCCTCAATCCCCGCAAGAGCGCATCTGCTACCCGTGGCAGATGGCCGGTGCTGCTCCTTGTCGGCGTCATCGGCTTGTTCGTGGTTCTCGCGCTCCTCCGTGTCAGAGGCCTCGCCTGGGAACGACTGCACGAGCCAGCGTCCGCATTGGTCGGCTTCCTCATATCAGCCGGCAGTATCACCAGGGGGACGGGACGGGTCCGCCAGGTCCGCGCCTGGATCACGTTTGGTTTCAGTGCATGGACCGCATCACAGTTCGTGACCGCGCTTGACCTAGCCATCGGAGGCGTCTCCAGCGCCACGCTCTCGGTTGTCCTGCTGGGGGGAGTCCTCATCGCGGCTGCGGGTGCGTACTGGGCTGACCTGCATGGGCGGGTCAGCCGCCGTGAGAAGCTGGCGATCTACCTCGACGCCGCCATCGTGGCTGCCGCGGTGACCGCATTGTTGCTGGCGCTGTTTCAGAGCGGGGCAACCGGCACGCCTGTCACCCTGTCGCCGCCCGTCATCCAGGCCACGCTGTTCCTGGCGATCCTGGCGGCCACGCTCATCCTGGATCTGGCGGTGCTCGCAGAACTGCGAATTACCGGTGCCTACGGGATCCTGATCGGGCTCGCGTTCGTCGCGTTCGGCTTCATTGGTCGCTCCTCAGGACTGGCTGGCGGCTTGGAGTGGTCAATGTCTGCTTTGGTTTCGCTCGGCGTACTGGGGGTGGCACTGGGCACCGCGTCGTGGTCGGATCGGCAGGATGAAAACGCCAGATACGTCCGCGTCGCGGCCAGGTTGCGTGGTTACCTGCCATTGGTCGCAGCGGGCGTGACGCTGGTCCTGCTGCTGACAGGCGGAGAGGGCGGCAGCGGCCCGTCGCGCGTGGTGAGCGACCTGAGCATGGCATTCGTGCTGGCAGGCACGGTAGGTCGACAGAGCCTGCTTCTTACCGAGCGCAGTGGGCTGCTTGCCGAGACCCGGAAGCGCAGCGACCAGCTGGAGCGTCGACTGGCGAGCCAACGCCAGCTGCTTGCCATCACCGAGCGGCTTTTGGTGCATCGCGAGCGGACAGCCGTCTTCGAAGCCGTGGCCGACACTCTTGCGGAGGTCGTGCCGCATGACACGCTGTCGATCTACCTGGTCGACCTTGCCGCCGGTTGCCTGGTTCCGATCTTGGCGCGCGACGAGTACGCCGAGCAGATCATGGCCAGCCGTCCACTCCTGGGAGCTGGGATTACCGGCGATGTGATCGCCAAGGGAGAGGCTGAGATCATCAACGATGCGGAGAATGACCCTCGAGTCGCGCACGTCCCAGGGACACCGACAGACGTCGACGAGTCGATGATCGTGGCACCCATCCGAAACCCTGAGGGGGTGATCGGTGCCCTGAACATCTATCGCGCGGGTCGCCGATTCGACGCCGAGGACTTGGAGCTTGCCCGGCTGTTCACGAATCACGTCGCCATCGCGCTGGAGAATGCGACGGTCCATGATCAACTGTTGGAAGCGGCGGACAAGGATCCTCTGACGGGGCTGCCCAATCGGCGCTACTTCACGGAGCGCGTCGAAGATGCCCTCATCCGCCGCATGCGAAATCCTGGCCCTCTTGCTGTCCTCTTCCTGGACATTGACGGGTTCAAGCTGGTCAACGACAGCCTGGGACACGCCGCCGGCGACGAGGCCCTGCGCGCTGTCGCTGAGCGCCTGCAGGAATGCACCCGTGAAACCGATACCGTTGCCCGCCTGGGCGGCGACGAATTCGCGATCCTGTGCGAGGACGTCCACACCGACGCGAACGCCATCGCCACAACGGAGCGCATCGTCGCCGCGCTGGCTCGTCCGTTGCTGATACAGGGGCGAGCGGTGGCGGTGCTCGCCAGCATCGGGATTGCCCTCCAGTCCGGCCAAAACGCCAAGACGGCGGTGGAGTTGCTTCGCGACGCCGACACGGCCATGTACCGGGCCAAGGTCCTGAGCCGCGGCGGATTTCAGGTCTTCGAAGAGTCCATGCACGCGCATCAGCTGGCGCGATTGCAGCTCGAGGGTGATCTCGAGCAAGCCGTGAACGAAGGTCAGTTCCGGCTGGTCTACCAACCGATCCTCGACCTGGCGACCATGCAGGTTGTTGGGGTGGAAGCCCTTCTGCGCTGGGATCATCCAACCCGGAAGATCGAGCCCCAGGAGTTCATCAAGCTGGCAGAAGAGTCCGGTCGAATTATCGGCCTGGGCAGGTGGGTTCGCCGCGAGGCGTGCCGCCAGGTTGGGGAGTGGCAGCGCGACCATGTCGCGGGTAAGCAGCTGGGCCTGGCGGTCAATATCTCGGCGCGGGAGCTCGTGGATGGGACATTCGTGAAGAGCGTGGAGCATGCGCTGGCTGATAGCGGGCTCGCGCATGACCATCTGACCTTGGAGATCACGGAGAGCATGATGCTGTCCGACGAAACGGTGACGATCGCCGCCCTTCGCCAGCTGCGGGGGCGCGGCGTCCATGTGGCGGTTGACGACTTCGGTACCGGCTACTCCTCCCTCAGCTACCTGAAGCGCCTTCCGGTGGACGGACTGAAGATCGACCGGTCCTTCATCGAAGGTTTGGGGGTAGAGCGCGAGACGAGCGCCATCGTTCGGGCGACCATCGCCTTCGCACGTGCCCTGGGGCTGGTCGTTACGGCCGAGGGCCTCGAGAAGGTCGACCAGCTGGATCGCCTACAAGCCATGGGATGCGATCTCGGCCAGGGCTATTACTTTGCAGCGCCGCTCGAGAGTAATGCGATGGGTGACTTGCTCGCATCCATGGCCACTAACCCGGGTCGATTCGGCGGTCCACCCGCTGAGCTGGTGCGAAAGAAGCGAACCGCGTAGACGCGTAGTTCCGATACCCCGGCCCGGGCGGCCTGCCCGAAGGACGCCGGGCTCGTGGCGCCCGAGCGGACACCGCAGGCCGCGTCGTTCTTCCGGCTGTGTTGTCCGATAGGGCCGTGTGGCCTCCGGCACACGTCGCACACACGCCCGCAGGGACGACCCGCTCGGATCGTACGTCGCCTAGTCGCGCCGCATTGGAATGCGAGGGTGCGAGAGGGAGGCCGAGGCGGAGAGTCTCGGCCGCACTGAACGAATTAGGTGGTCGCTGCCCTCATCATCAGTAGAGGGTGGTCGAACGACAACCTCACGGAGGGTCTCTTGGACCGAGATGTAGTGGAACGAGCCCGCTCCGGCGACCAGCAGGCGTTCGCCGATCTGGTGCACCAGGTCAGTGACACGCTCCTGGGCGTCGCCAGGCGGATCCTCCGAGATCCCACTCTCGCCGAGGACGTGCTGCAGAACGCCCTGTTGACGATCTGGCGGAAGCTCCCGCACCTGCGAGACGCCGACCACTTCGAGGGATGGGCCTTCCGAATCCTGATCCACGCTTGTTACGCGGACGCACGGCGAAACAGGCGATGGGCATCCGCCATTCGCCTGCTTCACACCGATGTCGCGAGCGACATCGACGACATCCAGATGATCGCGGACCGTGACGAGCTGGAGCGGGCCTTTCGCCGGCTCCCGCTAGACCAGCGCGCGGTCTTCGTCCTGCATCACCACGTGGGACTGCCCCTGGTGGCGGTGGCCGAGACGCTCGGTATTCCGGACGGGACGGCGCGATCACGTTTGCACTATGCAACCCGGGCGCTCCGCGCCGCTTTCGAGGCGGCGCCGGCGACAGCGGATCTCAGAGAAGGACGGCCCGCATGAACCACAAGCGTGACTTCGATCGAGCCGTTGACCGATGGTTGGACGACGGCTCGCATGCCACACCGCCGAAGGTCATCGAGGCAGTCCTGCTCGCGGTCCGAAACACGTCGCAGGAACGGGACTTCCGGCTTGCGTGGAGGACTTCACTCACGAAGCGTTTTGCGTATGCGGTCGCCGCCATCGCGGCCCTCGCGGTGGGCCTTACCTCGCTGGCTGTCGTGGGCCCTCGCTTCGGCATCGGCTCCGGACCGTCGGCTACGGAGGACCCGTCCGTGGACCTCGGCATCTTCGAGCCGGTCGCCGGCCGGATCGTCTACGGAGACGCACGCAGCATCTGGGGGGTGGACACGGTCGCGCCGGCGGATCCTGCGACGAGGGTTCTGCTGTCCTCCGTGTCAGACATCCCGCTGGGGTGGTCGAGCGACGGCACCCGGCTACTCATCACGCGGGGAATTCGCGGCCAAGAGCGCCTCTTCGTCATCCGGGCCGATGGCTCCGAAACGCAGCTGACGACGGACCCGATGCTGATCTCAGGCGCCACGATCTCTCCCGACGGGTCGCGCGTCGTGTTCGCGGGCGGCGAGGGCACGCTGTACGTCGTCGACGCCGACGGCGGCCCCGCCGAGATGCTCCTCGGGCCTGGAGAGCACGACGTACAGCAACCGACCTTCTCTCCAGACGGGAGGCGGATCGCGTACACCAGCGGCGGGGGCGATCACAGCAACGACGTGTGGGTGATGGACGCCGACGGTAGTGACGCGCACCAGATCGTGTCCAACGAGTGGACCGCCAGGGCGGGTCACGTGCGCGGCCTCGCGTGGTCGCCGGCTGGCGATCGGATTGCGCTCGGGCTCGAGGGAACCATCTACACCTTCGCGACCGACGGCTCTGGCTTCACAGAAGTGATCGCCCACGGGGATCAGCCCTACTGGTCGCCTGACGGGTCGCGCTTCGCATACACGTGCGTGTCGGACCTCGCCAGATGCGGCCTCTCGATCGCCGATGCGGACGGCTCCAACGTGCGGGAGTTCGGCTACGGAGCTTCGGGGCCCTGGCATCCATCGGAATTTGTAATCGAGAACATTTCTGGGGGCGGCGACCACGCGTTCCTCAACTATGCCGAACTCCATGCGCCGTACAGCGACGGCTGGGAGTTCCGTTTGAACACGCTTAGCCGAGGGGACGTGGTTGGCATCAGCGCCTGGAGTATCGATGGCGTCTATGCGGATCCGTGTCGGTGGGAGACGAGCCTAGTGCCCCTTGAATTTGACGGGTCGTGGTTCGAAACCTTCACCCAGACTCTCATGCAGCAGCCGGGTCGGAATCCCAAGGTCGTCGATACCGGACTCGACTTCGGAGGCTGGGCGGTCGCCGGCACGATCGAGCTATCGGTTCCGGCCGATCTGGACGTGGAGGTTTGCGACCGGGGCGTCTACAACGTCTGGAGGGACATCTCCGACCGAGTTACCCCAGCCGGGAACTGGAACCACGAACAGGGTCAGACCGACATCGTCTACGCCGTCAATGTCGACCGCAACCCGGTCATCATCGATGTGTGGCTGCGCGCTGGGGCCACGGCCGAGGACCACGCTGCGTTGGAAACCATGCTGGCCGAGATCCATCTCGACTTGTAGGTTGCTCGCCACCCACGTTGCCAGATCGCCACCTCGGCCCGGCGAACTTGGCCATCGGAAACGTGGGAAGCCCCGACTTCAGCGCGACTAAATGAGGGCCGTGTGGGGTTCGAACCCACGACACGAGGATTAAAAGTCCCCTGCTCTACCACTGAGCTAACGGCCCGCGGCTGAGGATACCCATCGGTTGTGCCGATGGCATGCCATCATCGGGCCATGCGCCCCCTCCTCCTCTGGATGGCACGTAATCGCCTCCTGAAGCGATGGCTGCCCCGCATCTGGTTCGTGCGGCGCGCGGTGCGCCGATTCATGCCGGGGGAAACCGTCGAGGAGGCCCTCGACGCGGCCGAGTTCTTCCGGCCGCACAAGATCGGGATCCTCTTCACGCAGCTCGGCGAGAACCTGACCGCGCTCGCCGAGGCAGAGGCAGTGGCGGATCACTACCACCGGCTGCTCGACATGATCGCGGCCCGCGGCATGGACGCCGAGATCAGCGTCAAGCCCACCCAACTGGGCATGGATCTCGACCGCTACGCCGCCCTGCGCCTCCTCTCCGGTCTGGCGGATCATGCCGCGCAGCGCGGGGGTCTGCTGTGGCTCGACATGGAGGGGAGCGCCTACACGGACGCCACACTCGAGCTGTATCGGTCCCTGAAGGAGCAGCACCCCAACACTGGCATCTGCCTCCAGGCATACCTGCGCCGAACCCCGGCCGATGTGAACGCGCTGTTGCCGCTCAAGCCGGCGATCCGGCTGGTCAAGGGCGCCTACGACGAGCACGCAGAGGTTGCCTTCCGCCGCAAGGGCGAAGTGGATGCGGCCTACCAGTCGCTCTGCGTGCTCATGCTCCCGTACGCCGGCAGGGGTGAGCTGCGGCTTGGCCTGGGCACCCATGACACGGCGATCATCGAGCGGGTCGCGGAGCACGCCGAGGGGATGGGGCTGGCGCGGGACGCCTTCGAGGTCGAGATGCTGTACGGAATCCGCCAGGGCGAGCAGCTCCGGCTGGCGTCCGAGGGCTATCGGGTGCTTGCGCTCGTCGCGTACGGCGAAGCGTGGTATGCGTGGTACATGCGGCGTCTTGCCGAGCGGCCGGCGAACGTGTGGTTCGCACTGCGCCAGATGTTCGGATAGGAGGGATTCATGCGAGTGCTGCTGGTTGGCGTAGGAACGGTCGGTGAGGCGATCGCGCGGATGTGCGCCCAGCGCGATTGGTGCGAGTTGATGGTGCTCGCCGACTACGACCTGGACCGGGTGACGGCTCTGCAGCAGACGCTTGGCGATGCGGGCCGCTTCCCGGGGGAGCGGCTCGACGCGCGAGAGGCAGACGCAGTGGCCGCGTTGGCGCGGCGCCACCGGGTCGACCTGGTGATGAACGCGGTCGACCCTCGCTTCGTCATGCCGATCTTCGATGGGGCACTGGCTGCCGGCGCCAACTACATGGACATGGCCACCAGCCTCTCACGCCCTCACCCCGACGAGCCGTATCGATTGCCAGGCCTCAAGCTCGGGGACGAGCAGTTCGCGCGCACCGCCGAGTGGGAGCAGGCGGGACGCCTGGCGTTGCTGGGAATGGGGATGGACCCCGGCCTCACCGATGTCTTTGCCACGCACGCGGCCAAGCACCTGTTCGACGAGGTGGAGGAGGTCCACATCCGCGACGGCGGCGACCTGCACATCCCCGGCTACGCCTTCGCCC
>JBDTYC010000026.1:0-11835 GCA_040005815.1 Chloroflexota bacterium | reverse complement strand
AGCCGGCCACGTCGGCGAACAGGACCGTCACCAAGCGCCGTTCCTCGGTCATCGGCCCAATCGTAGCTTGCGGCCGCAGTCCTCGGAGAACGGGTTCTCGCCCGATTCCGACGTGGTGCGCATGAGCATCCTGAGTGGGCCACGCGCGTGCCCGGCCTGGCATCCCGGCGAACGTCACCGTGCCTGTGGAGTTCGATCCGACCCACTCAGGCGTGCCGGGTCGCGACCTGCCCCCCCGGCGTATCCCTGACTTCAACTCCCATGGCGGCCAGATCCCCCCGCAGTCGGTCTGATTCGGCCCAATCCTTGGCCGCCCGCACGGCAGCCCGGCGCTCGAGGAGCTCCGCCGCTCCCTCGGGCAGCGCACTCGCCTTTCCTTCGGCCGGCGCATCAAGGCTCAGCCCCAGCACCCGGTCGAAGTCGAGGAGCAGGGCACGCTGCTGGGCGGGGGACAGGTCGTTGGCGCTGGCCACGCCGTGCGCCACGGCCAGCGCGGCGGGCATTCCCAGGTCCTCGGAGATGACTCCGGCAAAGCGGGCGCGGTGGCCGGCCAGCGGCTCGGCCGACAGGTCGACATCGGCCTCTTCGGAGGCTGCCTGGGCGGCGGCGCGCCGCAGGCGATGGAGGCCTGAGGCGGCGGCGTGCATGGCAGATTCAGTGAAGTCGATCTTGGACCGATAGTGGGCGGTTAGCGCCAGGTAGCGGAATGCGAGCGGCTCGAAGCCCTTGTCCGGCAGTTCCTTGACCCGAATCACGTTGCCCCTGGACTTGGCCATCTTCGCGTCGCCCAGGGTCAGGAACTCGCCGTGCATCCAGAGGTTGACCACGTGGTGACCAGTCGCACCCTCGCTCTGCGCGATCTCGTCCTCGTGGTGCGGGAACTTCAGGTCGATCCCGCCGGTGTGGATGTCGAAGCGTTCGCCCAGGTACTTCATGCTCATCGCCGAGCACTCGATGTGCCAGCCGGGGAACCCTTCGCCCCAGGGCGAGGGCCACTTCATGAGCCGATCAGTCTCGGCATGCTTCCAGAGCGCGAAGTCCTCGGGGTCGCGCTTGTCCGTCTCGATGTCGACGCGATGGCCGGCACGCATCTCGTCGATGCGCTGGCCGGAGAGCTGGCCGTAGGCGGGGAACTCAGAGACGTCGAAATAGACGTTGCCGTCCACCTCGTAGGCGAGCCCGTTCGCGAGGAGCGCAGAGGTCAGCGACAGCATCTCGGCGATGTGGTCAGTCGCCTTGGGCATGACGTCGGCGGGCGTGATGTTCAGGAGCGTTTCATCCTCGAGCCATGCATCGGTGTAGAACTCGGCGATTTCGTACGGCGACTTCCCCTCGACCTCGGCCGCCAGCAGGATCGGATCCTCGCCGGTGTCGCGCATGTGGCCAACATCGGTGACGTTCTTGACGTAGAGCACTTCGTAGCCCAGGTACTGCAGCGTCCGGCGCAGGAGGTCGCCGAAGAGGTAGGTGCGCAGGTTGCCGATGTGGGCATAGCGGTACACCGTGCTGCCGCAGGTGTAGATCGTGACCCGGCCCGGAGCGATCGGCTCGAGCAGCTCGACACGACGTGTCAGCGAGTTGTAGAGGCGAATCGGGTGCATCGGAGCGGCATTGTACCGATGCCGTCGGGTGGCTCCCTCAAGCCGAAGCGGCCGCCTCCTCGGTGGCTGCCGCCGATTCGACGCGCAGCTGCTTCAGCGCGGCCTGGTCGATCCCACCGAAGCGCGGCAGGTCGGCGAGGCTGGCGGTGCGCGCCAGGCGCTCGCTCATCTTGCCGTGCACGATCTGGCTGAAGTCAGGGATCGCCATCAGCTTCCTGAGCGTCTCAGCCGGCACCTCGAGGACGGTCGAGTCATCCTCGGCGACCACGTCGGCGGTGCGCACGCTGCCGGTCAGGGCTCCAATCTCCCCGAACAGGTCACCGGCGGTCATCGTGGAAAGAGTGCGGTTGGCGCCCTCCCCGGTCGTCACGCCTGCGACCACGCGCCCGCCCAGGACGAAGAAGGCGGAGTCACTCGCCTCGCCGGCCCGGACGATCGCCGTCCCGGCGGCGGCGTCCCGCACCCTGGCATTGTTGATGATCGAGTCGCGGTCACGCGGTGGCATGCCGGCCAGCGCGGGGATGTACCCGAGCAGCATCTCGACGTCGACCAGGCTGGCAGGCCGGCCGAAGGCCATCCCGGGGGCGGAACCCGCGCCTCGCAGGAGGCTGATCGCACGTCGCCACTCGGCGGCTGGCTGGCCCAGGCCCGGGAGGACCGCGGTGACCAGGGCGGCGACGACGACGACCACTGATGCCACCGCGAACATGAGGCGCACATCGATGACGTCGGCGAGCCCCGCCACGCCCATCCCGACCAGGTAGACCACGGTCGTGATGACGTACGAGGTCGAGAAGACGCGGCCACGCATCTCTCGCGGCGTATTGCGCTGGTTGATGAGGCGCGCGGCGACGAACGAGGGAGCGTTCAGCGCGCCTGAGAAGCTGATCAGGATGATCGCCAGCCAAACGTTGGTCTGGAAGGCGTAGAGCAGCCCGAAGAGGCCCATCCCCAGGTAGCTGAGCACGAGCCACTGGCCCTCGCGCAGCCGGTCGGACAGCCGCGCCATGAGGAGGCTGCCGACCACGAAGCCGACCGAGGTGAGCCCCTCCTGGAGGCCGTACTCGAACTCCGTGGCACTCAGGGCGGTAAGCGCGAATGGGAGGAGCAGGACGTTCTGCAGCCCGAACGAGATGAGCACCGGCACCTTGACCAGGTTCATCGAGCGCAGGATCGGCGTGCGCAGGATGAACTTCGCCCCGAAGTTCAGGTTGCGGATCATGTCGCGCACCGTGGTCAGCTCCTCGGTGACCAGCGGCGCGATCTTAACGAGGCTGATCATCGCGGCCGAGAATGCGAAGGTCCCAGCGTCGATCAGGAAGACGGTATTGATCGACTGCGTCGAGGCGAGCAGTCCGGCCAGCGCGAAGCCGATCGCGGTGGAGCCGAACTGGGCAATCGCCATGATCGCGTTCGCGGCTCCCAGCTCCTCCTCCGACGCGATCTCGGGCAGCACCGATTCGTTGGCCGGTGAGAAGAACTGGGTGACCGAGGCCGACAGCATCACCATCACGTACAGCCACGCGATGTGGATGTTCACGACGAACGGGATCGAGGCCACGATCACGAGCCGGATCAGGTCGGCCGCGATCATGATCCGCTTGCGGTCGAAGCGGTCGACCACGACCCCGGCCACGAGGCCGAAGACGAGGGTTGGCACTGCGGTCGCCATCAGCATCAGGCCCACGTTGAGGACAGAGCCGGTGACCCGATAGACGATGATGCCCGCCGCCAGGCTGGTCAGCGCGTCGCCGATGGTGGAGACCAGCTGCGCGCTCCACAGGTAGACGAAGGCCCGCTTGCGCAGAACCGCGAAGGGCGATGGCTGGGCCGGGAGCGCTGTTGCGGTCACGCGTTCCTCTTCGATGGTCGGCACATTCTGCCATCGGCTGGGTACCATGCTCCCCATGCCGCAGCGCGATGCCGGCGCATCCTACCCGCTCACCCTCGGCGAGGAGCCGGCATTCTGTCCTGCCTGCGGCCAGGGGCTCGTCCAGCGGGTCCTCGAGGAGGATCACCGCCCACGCCTCGTCTGCCCCGACGGGCACGTCACCTGGCGCAACCCCCGGCTGGTGGTCGGCACCCTCCCGATCCGTGACGGGCGAGTCCACCTGGCGCGGCGCTCGATCGAGCCGGGTGCCGGACGCTGGACCTATCCCGGCGGCTTCCTGGAGCTGGGGGAGGCGGCGCAGGAGGGCGCCCGGCGCGAGACGGAGGAGGAGACCCAGCTGCGGGTGGAGGTCGGGCGACTCATCGGCGCGTATTCGCGGCCGTACGCTGGCGTCGTCACGCTCATCTACGAGGCGTCGATCGTCGGCGGCGAGGTCCTGCCGGGAGTGGAGACGAGCGAGGTGCGCGCCTTCGGGCCGGATGAGATCCCCTGGGATGAACTGGCATTCTCGACGGTCGAGAGCGCGCTCCGGGATTGGGTCGCGTCACTGCCGGGCCGCGGCGTCCGTTTCGAGCCCGAGCTCTACGTCACCGGCGATCCGCCAGAGGTCTAGCCGGCGGGGCGTTACCTCTCACCAGCGGGGAATTGCGGCAGTGAGGCGCCTCTGCGAGCATCCCAATGTGCTGCGCGCGAGAATTAGGGCTGTGCCGGCCCATTTACGCGCTGCCGTGTGCCGTAGTTCTCCATGCAGGAGAAATTGCCCTGTTCAGGAGTATGCGCGAAAGACGGCCACGGCATTCTGGCCGCCGAAGCCGAACCCGTTGATGATCGCGGTTCGCACCGGCGTCTCCCGCGCCTCGTTCGGCACGTAGTCGAGGTCGCAGGCCGGATCGGGCGTCTCGAGGTTGATGGTCGGCGGGATCATCCCGTCACGGATGGCGCACACCGCCGCGATGGCCGAGATCGCTCCCGCGGCGCCCAGGGTGTGCCCGATCATGCTCTTGTTGCTGCTCACTGCCACGTGGGCGGCGTGGTCGCCAAAGGCCGCGTGGATCGCCTTTGTCTCCGTCGCATCGTTCAGCGGGGTGCTCGTGCCGTGCGCGACGATGTAGTCGACCTCGTCGGGGGCGATGCCGGCATCCCCCAGCGCCCGGGTCATCGCGCGGGCCGCGCCGTCACCGGTCGGGTCAGGAGCACTGATGTGGAACGCGTCGCCGGTCAGGGCGCCGCCAGCCACCTCGGCGATGATCCGCGCACCGCGTCGCTCGGCATGCTCCGCCGATTCCACCGTAAGGACTGCGGCTCCCTCGCCGAAGACGAACCCATCGCGGTTGGCGTCGAACGGCCGGGAGGCGCCGGCCGGGTCGTCATTGCGCTTCGAGAGGGCGCCCATGTTGGCGAGTGCCGCGAACGCAACTGGCAGGATCGCGCTCTCCGTGCCACCGGCGAGGACCACCTCAACGTCGCCATGCTCGATCAGCCGCTGCGCATCGATGAGCGCCTGCACCCCTGAGGCGCAGGCCGCAACCGATGCGATCACCGGGCCGTGCAGGCCGTTCTGGATGCTGATCTGGCAGGCCGCCATCGACGGGGAGAGCATCGGCACCATGAACGGGCTGACGCGCTTGCCGCCCTGCTCCAGGAAGACCCGCTCGCCGAGGGCCACGTCGCCGATCCCGCCTCCCCCGGTGTTGACGATCACGCCGATCTCGTTGCGATTCGCATCGGTGATCTCGAGCCCCGCATCGGCGATCGCCTGGGCCGCTGCCGCCACGGCGAACTGCGAGAAGCGGCTCATGCGACGAGCCTGCTTGAAGTCGATCCAGGTCGCCGGATCGAAGCCCTTCACCTCCGCCGCGATCCGCACCTCCTCGGCCGATGCGTCATAGGCGGCGATGGGGCCGACGCCACTCGTCCCGGCCAGCAGGCTGGCCCAGAAGGTGGCGACGTCGTTGCCGATTGGCGTGATCGCTCCGAGCCCGGTGACGACCGCGCGACGCGCCGGGTCGCGGCTCATCGGCCGTCGCTCACGAATCGACCCGACCCAGGATCAGCGTGCTGTTGTGCCCGCCGAGGCCCATCGAGTTCGAGAGCGCGACGCGGCTGTCCGTCTGGCGCGCGGTGTTCGGCACGTAATCGAGCGTCAGCTCCGGATCGGGGTGCCGCAGGTTGATCGTCGGCGGGATGCAACCGCTCTGGACCACGCGGGCGCAGACGAAGGCCTCGAACGCGCCGGCGGCGCCCATCATGTGGCCCGTCATGCTCTTCGTGGAGCTGACGGCCAGCTTGCCGGCGTGGTCACCGAAGACGGCCTCGATCGCAGCCGACTCGTAGCGGTCGTTCAGCGGCGTGCTCGTGCCGTGGGCGTTGATGTAGTCGACCGCCTCCGGCCCGATCCCGGCCCGCTCAAGGGCGGCCCGCATCGAGCGCTGGCTTCCCTCTCCCTTCTCGGCGGGTGCGGCCATATGGAATGCGTCGGACGAGGAGCCGTAGCCGATCACCTCGGCGATCGGCGTCACCCCCCGCGCCCGCGCGTGCTCCAGCTCCTCGAGCACGAGGACGGAACAGCCCTCGGAGACCACGAATCCGTTCCGGGTGGCGTCGAACGGCCTGGAGGCGATGGTGGGGTCATAGGCGCCGGTGTCGGGGTCGATCGGCGAGCCGAGGGCGCGCATCTGGCCGAATCCCGCGAATGCGATCGGCACGATCACGGCCTCCGTGCCGGCCCCGAGCATCAGGTCGGCCTGGCCGCGCACGATCGTCTCCATCGCCTCACCGATAGCGTGGCCGCCGGTCGCGCAGGCGCTCACCACGGCCAGGTTCGGGCCGCGGATCCCGTACTGGATCGCGACCATCCCCGACGCGGCGTCCGGGATCATGTGCGGCAGCAGAAACGGCGAGACGCGCCCCGGACCGCGCTCGTTCAGCGTGGCCAGCCCATCGGCGATCATCCCGATTCCGCCAATCGCGGTTCCCACGATCATCCCGAACCGATCCGGATCGGCCTGGGCGGTGTCGAGCGTCCCCTCCGCATTCAGCAGGCCAGCGTCACGGAGCGCCTCGCCCGAGGCGGCAACCGCGAAGTGGGTGTTGCGGTCGTGACGCCGCGCGTCCTTGCCGTCCATGTACTGGGCGACGTCGAAGTCCTTCACCTCGCCGGCGACGTGGATGGGGTAGTCGGTCGTATCGAAGAGGGTGATGTCGGCGATCCCCGAGCGACCCGCCACGAGGTTGTCCCATGAGACGTCGGCACCGATGCCGACCGGCGAGACGACCCCCAGCCCGGTGACGACGACGCGCCGCGCGGTCACGCATTCGCCTCGAGTGAACCGGGGAGCCAGAGGGGCCCGTCTCCGGGCGCGTCGAGGGCATGCGTCTGGGTCTCGGGGGAGATCCGCTTGATGAGGCCGCTGAGCACTCGGCCAGGGCCGATCTCGACGAAGTCGGTCACGCCGTCCGCCGCCATGTGCCGGATCGTCTCCGTCCATTGGACGCCGTGGACGAGATGCTCGGAAAGCTCCTTGCGCAGGCCGTCGGCGGTGCGGATGAGGGTCGCGTGGACGTTGCCCAGCATCGGCACGCGCGGCTCGCGGAACGGCACCTTCGCCAGGATCTGGCTGAACTCGTCACGGGCGCGGCGCATCAGCGGAGAGTGGCTGGCCACGCTGACCGCCAGGCGGACCGCCTTGCGGGCGCCGACCGTCTTGCTCATCTCGAGGGCAAATGCCAGGGCCGGGATGACGCCGGATAGGACGATCTGGCCGGGCGCGTTGGCATTCGCGACGCCGATCTCTCCATGCTCGCGTGCCGCGTTCACGACCTCGTGCACCTGTTCATCGGTGAGGCCGATGACGGCGCCCATGCCGCCCTCGATGCCCCGCTCCTGCATGATCCGGCCCCGCTCGCGGACGAGGCCGATGGCCGCCTCGAAGTCAATCGCGTCGGCGGCTACCGCCGCGGCATATTGCCCCGCCGAGTGGCCCGCCAGCCGAATCGGCGCCAGCTCGACGCCCGCGTCGGCGGCCTCGGCTCGCATCGCCTCGAGGTAGGCGACGCTGGTGGCGAGGATCGCCGGCTGGGCGTTGACGGTGAGGTCCAACTCCTCGGAGGGTCCGTCCGCGATCATGCGCGACAGCGGAAAGCCGATCGCGGCGTCAGCTCGCTCCATGATGGCGGCCGCGGCAGGAGAGCGCTCGAGCAGGGCAGCACCCATCCCCACGTATTGCGAGCCCTGGCCGGGGAAGACGAAGGCGTGCGCCCGCGGCTGAGGAGCCGGGTCCGGGGGATCGGTCTGGTCGGGCATTCGCATCTGATCGTCGAGTGGGATGGTCGCGAGTATAGCCGAGGGCCTTCCGGCCGCTGAAAGGGCGGCGACCCTGCCTCCTCATCCACCGCCACGCCTATTTCTCATCTCGCGAGAGGGACGAGACGAATCGGCCGTCCAGACCGCGTTTGGGGCCGTTACTTCGCACCCTGTGAGGGGAATGCGGAGCCAGCAGGCCTGCGGCCTACCCGGCGTGTCACAAGGCCCCCTGCGTGCGAATTACCGGTTTTCAACCTGGGCGAAGGGCGGCTGGGCCGTCACGCCATCCCGACAAATCGGCTCACCACCCGGTGCAGGACCGGCAGCCCGAAGCGGATGGCGCTCACCGGAACGCGCTCGTCATGGCCGTGGAAGAGCGAGAGGAAGGGCATCTCGGCGGCGAGCTGCAGCGGCGCGAAGCCATACGTCGGGATCCCCAGCGTCGCGAGCGCCTTGGCATCGGTGCCCGGGGTGATCATCATCGGCGCCACCATCGCGTCGGGGTCGGCGGCTAACAGGGCAGTTCGCATCAGGTCGACGATCGGGGCGTCGCCGGCAGCCTCGATGGCGGGGAGCATGATCACCGGTTCGATCACGGCCAGATCGCCGACCGTCGCCTGCAGCTCTGCCAGGAGCGCCTCCTGGTCAGTGCCCGGCAAGGTACGGACGTCGATCTGTGCCTCCCCGCTGCCGGGGATCACGTTCATCTTCTTGCCGACCTGGATCATCGTCGTCGTCACGGTGTCTCGCAGCATCGCCGACAGTGATCGCCTCAGCACTGGGTCATCGACCCGCGCCTCGAGCTCGGCGAAAGCGCCCGCCTCATCACCCGCGCGGATGGCGTCGACCGCGGCGCCGAGATCGAGGGCCGCCATGAACGCCTCCACCACCGGGGTCACACGGGCGGGTCGGGGAGCGTTCGCCAGGCGAGTGACCGCCTCGGCCAGCTTCAGCGCAGCGTTGTCTGGGTGCGGCATCGAGCCGTGGCCGGTCGTGCCGATGGCGTGCATGCGGGTCCAGGCGATCCCCTTCTCCGCGACCTGGATGCCGTAGATCCGTCGGCCGCCGACGGTCATCGAGTAGCCGCCCACCTCGTTGAGCGCGGCCGCGGCGGGGCGGCCGGAGGCGTCGGCGAAGAGGTCCGGGCGCTCGGAGACCCAATGGCCCGCCCCGAATACTCCGCCCGCCTCCTCGTCGGCCACGGCCGCGAAGATGACGTCGCGCGAACGGTCGCCGCCGAAGCGGGCCAGTGCCAGCATCACGCTGAGCTCCATCGCGACCATGTTCTTCATGTCGACCGCGCCCCGGCCCCAGATCACACCGTCGATCTGCTCGCCGCCGAACGGGTCGTGGGTCCATGACTCGGCGTCGACAGGAACCACGTCCAGGTGGGAGAGGAGGACCAGCGGCGGTTCCGCGTTCGGGATCGTTGCCGGCAGCCGCGCGAAGCACGAGCCGCGACCGGGAAGCGTCTCGAGCACCTGCGCCGCGATCCCGGCCGAGACCAGGACCTCCGCGCAGTAGTTCGCCGCCGCGGTCTCGCCACCGGTCGAATCGCGGCCCGCGGCGCCGTCGCTGACCCCCGGCGGATTCACGCTCGGGATGCGGATCAGCGCCTGGAGGTGCTCGATGCACTCCGCGGTGGCGCGATCCCAGTCGACTGTGTTGTCGAACATCGTCATCGCTAGCTCTGAGCTGCCGTGTGACGTGCGTGGACGAGCCGGCCGAGCGGCCACTCGGCGGCAAGCAGGGCGAGCGCGACGACGAGCAGGACGGGAAGCTGCCAGGCCGCGCCGATCAGCACGAGCGCGGTGATGAAGAAGCCATGGATCGCCACGCGGGTGCCGAGGGCGAGCCCCAGGTCGAGGATGGCGACCCGCTCGCCGTGAGATCGGGTGTGATCAGGCCCCCACACGCCCCACGCCGCGACCGCGAGGAAGGCGGCAAGGACTACCAGGAAGAGAAGCATCCCGCCGCCTGGCCTCGGGTCGACGATCGGATGAATGACCGCGAACGGGACGATTCCGGCCAGCAGCAGCCCGAATGCCGGCAGCGGCACACCAAGCTGAAGCCAATCGAGCGAGGGACGCGTGGCTGCGACCTGCCGCAGCGATCGGGTCAGGCTGCTGAAGGCAAGCGTCACGAAGAGCCACGAGTAGAAGTTGCCGGCCGGGACACCGAACCATCCCTCCCCTGGCCCAATCCCGCGCCAGGTCCAGAGGCCCATCCGAATCGCGATCGCGTCAAACGCCAGGTCGAGGCTGATGGCGAGCACCGCGTCGACGAACGGCGCGTACCGACGGCGCACGCCGAGCGCATCGGTCAGCCGCATCGCCCCGGCGATGATCAGCGCCCAGGTCAGGCCGATGACGACCGGCGCCAGGTCGATGGTGAGAAACCAGTCCGGCGAGTAGTGGTACGTCTTGAAGACGAGCTGGTCTCCCTCCTCCAGCAGGATCCCGAACGCGGCGGCGCTGACCAGCTCGAGAAAGGGGAGCCGTCCACGTCGCAGCGCGGCCAGTGCGGCACCGATGAAGAAGATCGAGGCGGTGCCCTCGATCAGGAGGTAGAGCGGGTTCACGGGCCCGATCATAGGGGCCCGTGACTTGGCGGTCGTAGAATGCCGCGGTGACGACCCAGGTGAGCTCCGACACAGTCCCGATCTTCCTCGCGGGCGAGTTCGTTCGCGCCGGGAGTCCGCTCGAAGTGCACGACCCGGCCACCGGCGAGCTGGTGGCGACGACGTGGCAGGCCGGCCCCGTCGAGCTGGAGCGCGCGATCGTTGCCGCGGTAGATGCGTTCGACGCCACCAGGCGCCTGGCAAGCTTCGAACGTCGCGACGCCCTCGCGCACGTCGCCGAGCGGATCAGCCAGGACGCCGATGAGCTTTCCGAGCTGCTGAGCCGCGAGTCGGGGAAGCCGATCCGCGACGCGAAGGGCGAGGTGGCGCGCGGCGCGCTCACGTTCCGGATCGCCGCCGAGGAGGCGCTGCGCATCAACGGTGAGTGGCTGCCGCTCGATTGGAGCGCCGCCAACCGCGGGCGGAGCGGGATCGTGCGCCGCTACCCGATTGGGCCGGTGGCGGGGATCAGCCCGTTCAACTTCCCGCTGAACCTCGCGGCCCACAAGGTCGCGCCTGCGATCGCCGCCGGCTGCAGCATCGTCCTCAAACCACCCTCGAAGGACCCGCTGGTGATGCTGCGCGTCGCCGGCTACCTGGCAGAGACGAACCTCCCCAGGGGCGCCGTCTCGGTCCTGCCCATGGACCGCCCAACCGGCGACCGGATGGTCGCCGACGATCGGTTCAAGCTGCTCAGCTTCACCGGGTCGCCATCGGTCGGCTGGAAGATGAAGGCGGAGGCCGGCAAGAAGAAGGTCGTCCTCGAGCTCGGCGGGAACGCCGGCGCGATCGTGGACGAGACGGCGGACCTCGAGTGGGCCGTGGCACGGCTGGCATACGGCGCCTTCGCCTATTCGGGCCAGGTCTGCATCAGTGTCCAGCGCATCTATGTGGTGCAGTCGATCTTCGAGGACTTCGAGCGCCGCTTCGTCGAGAAGGTCCGCCAGCTCAAGATGGGGAGCCCCCTCGATCCCGCAACCGACCTGGGGCCGATGGTCGACGCCAGGGCGGTCGCGCGCACCCACCAGTGGGTCGGCGAGGCGCTGGCCGATGGGGCGCGGGCGCTCGTCGGAGGCGAGCCGGATGGCCTCTTCTACCCGCCGACCGTCCTGGTCGACGTGCCAACGGACGCGCGGGTCTGCGGCGAGGAGGTCTTTGCCCCCGTCGTCAACCTCTTCCCGGTGCCGGACTTCGGGGCGGCGATCGCCCAGATCAACGACAGCCAGTTCGGCCTGCAGTGTGGCGTCTTCACCAATGACCTCGAGCGGACGCTTATGGCCCATGACGAGCTGGAGGTCGGCGGCGTGATCGTGAACGACGTGCCGACCTGGCGCACCGACTCGATGCCGTATGGCGGCGTGAAGGACTCGGGGCTGGGCCGCGAGGGGCTGCGCTGGTCGATCGAGGACATGACCGAGCC
>JBDTYC010000025.1:0-12040 GCA_040005815.1 Chloroflexota bacterium | reverse complement strand
GCTGAAGGATGACCTTGACGCCCGCCAGGTTGACCCCCTGGCGTCGGGTGAGAAAACGGATGACGCGCACCCGCCTGATATCGGCCTCCGAGTAGAGCCGGAGGTTGTTGCGCCGTTGGGGGCAGAGGAGCCCCTCCTCTTCGTAGATGCGCAGCGTGCGCGGATGCACCTCGGCCAGTTCAGCCGCGATGCTGATGAAATACCGTGGGCGCTGCGGATCGCGGAGTGAGCTCATTGGCCCTGCAGGATCGGTGTGATTGACAACGTGCCGATACCCTAAGGTCTACCAATGGCGTTGTCAACAGTGCTACCCCCGAAGCCGGAGCCCTAGGCGACGCCCCGCAGGATGTCGCGGAGGCGTGCCAGGCGCCCCCGGCTGCGGCCGGCCTCGCGTGACCCGAGCCGCCGCTCGCCATAGCGGACCAGCTGGTAGGCGGCCGCCAGGCGGCCGAGCGTCGTTCCGGGGAGGCCCTCCTTGGCGGCCCGATCAACATGTCCCGCGGGGGTCTCGGTCGAGCGGCGGGGCCAGCGCCCGTCCCGCTCGAGCACTTCGAGGGCGGTCAGATACGCGCCGGTCGGATCCGACGGGTCAATGCGCGGGCGCTGGCGGCGTGCCTGTGTCACGGCCGGGGCGGGCGCCGATGGCGCAACGACGATCTCGCGCTCCTCGAACGGGTCCTCCGGAGCGAAGCGATATCGGCGCTTCTCCTGCCAGCGCAGGTAGATGATCAGCGCCAGGACGGCCAACTCGACGATGACCAGGATGATCACGATCGAGAAGACGACCACCGTCGGAGCGTCGCTCACCACGTCCCCTGGACCGACGGCGGAGAAGCTCGGCAGGTTGAGCTGCGGGAGCTGGAAGCCGTGTGGGGCGACCAGCTCGGTCAAGCTGGCGATGATCACGATCACGGGCGTCGAGATGAGCAACAGGATCAGGAAGATGATCCGCAGCGGGCCGACCAAGGCGACGAGGAGTGCGCTGGCCGGCACCCCCAGGAAGGCGGCGGCGGGGATCCCGATGGCAGTGAGCCCCAGCGCGACGCCGAGCACCAGCAGCAACCACGACCGGTTCGCGCGCCAGTCGCTGCCGGTCGCCTGTCGCACCGCCTCGAGGCGCGCGAGCCCCATGGCCGTGAAGGCCGACCCGGTGAAGATGATCGTCCCCATGAAGGCGGCAGAGGTGAAAACGATCTCGGCGGCACCCGTCGTCAGCAGGTGGCCGAGCAGCCATGGGATGGCGAGTCCGGGGACGGCCCAGCGCAGGAGCTGGCCGGCCACCCGGTCGTCGTCATCGGTCAGCCCATGCGCGTCGCCGCGCCACACCGCGATCGCGCCGATCCAGCCGGCGGGGTGCGTTCCGAGCGCCTCGAGCGGCTGGCCGCTGACGAGCAGGGTGCGAACCTCAGGTGCGAGCAGCCATCCCACCGTCCCGCCGACGGCCATCAGCAGCGGCAGCCCGATCGCCTCCGCACCAGCGGTCGTCCAGCGCTTCCGACGCCCCCAGGCGAGGCCCATCCACGCGAGCAGCGCCAGCTCGATCGGCCCAACCCGGGGGATCGTCCCCGAGAAGGCCTGGAGCGCGGCGTAGACGACGGCCAGCCAGCCACCCTCGGCCAGCACCTGAACGGTGGGGAGGAGGACCCTAACCGGCCAGGACGAGCGCATCGGCTTCCTCCCAGTCCGGGTCGAGGCTGGCGGTCGAGGCGGGCAGGCCGGCGTGCCGAACCGCGGCGGCGTGGCTGGCTGCCTCGTCGCCGAAAGCGACGTGCTCCACCCGGTAGCCGCTGCGCGCCAGCCGCTGCATCGCCGGCAGGAACGAGCGCGGATCTCGGGATGAGAGGGTCAGCACCACGCTCCCGGGCGGGACGCGGCGGGTGAGCCAGGTGAGGAGGCTGGCATACGGGCGCGAGCTGATCGGCCCGATCCGCGCGAGGAGCTCAGAGACGCGCGGCAGCTGCCCATACGAGGCTCGGGGCGGGAGGTACGCCAGCTGCTGGATCGTGCCGGTGAAGCTGGCGGCTGCGATCCCGCACGACGCTCCCTGCGCGAGCAGCTGTCGAGCGAGCGACGCGGCTGCAACGCACAGGCCCTCGAAGGTGGCGTCGTGGTAGGTCATCTCCCAGTGCGGCCCTTCGATCGTCTGCACGTCGAGCGCGATCACCACCTCGCGCCCCCGCGCCGGCTCGAAGCGGCGGCTGACTGTGGCGCCCAGCCGCGCGCTGGCGCGCCAGTGGACCTGGCGCATCGAGTCGCCGGGCTGGAACGGACGGACACCGCCATACAGGGCGGGGTCGGCGTGGAGCGAGCGGCGCGCCCGCCGCTCACCAAGGGGAGCGGCATCGTAGCCGCGCAAACTGAGCGGCACCGTCCGCGGGCCGACGAGGAGCATCTCGTCGGCAGCCACCTCGCCGCCACCGGCGTCCCGGCCGAGGATGTCTCGAACCCGCAGGCGCACGGGCCCGAACTCGTAGAGCCCCCGCCGTGCCGCGTCGAGGTGGAAGTGGCGGACGACCCGTTCGAACCAGGTCAGGGCCCAGGCATTGGTCAGGACGCGACGGCCAAGGCGCTCATCGTCGCGTTCCATGGACGGACGTTCGCGGACGCCGATCCCCTCCGTCACGAGGTCCTCGGCGGCGATCCACGGCAGCGGCAGCGGCTTGCGGTTCCAGATCGTGACGTCGAGCGGTACCGTGTCGCCGGCGATCGCCCGGGTCGTGCCCAGGCTCCGTTCGTACTCGACCCTCCCCATCCCATATCGGCTCCAGACGCGCGTCAGCGAGCCATAGCCGATGGTTGCCGCGGCGACGATGAAGAGCCCGGGCGCCGACGCAAGGCCGCCGATCGCGACCATCACCGCCGCCAGCGCCAGCCAGCCACCCATCGGCTTGTCGGTGGCCTAGCCGCCGTCGCCGGCAAGCGGAACGGGGATGGCCTCCAGCACCGCGTCGATCACGCCCCTGACGGTTGCGCCACGCAGCTCGCGGTCGATGTCGAGCAGGAGCCGATGCTCGAGCACCGGGTGCGCGACATCCCGGATGTCGTCCGGCAGGACGAATCCTCGCCCGTCGAGGAGGGCCCACGCCTGGGCCGCGCGATACAGTGCCGTGCTGCTGCGCGGCGAGGCGCCCAGCCGCAGGTCGTCGTGCTCCCGTGTCGCTCGCACGAGCGCCACCAGGTAGCTCTCCACGTCCCCGCTCACCAGGATGGTCCGGGTCATGCCTCGCAGGGCCCGGAGGGCATCCGCATCGATGACCTCCCGCACCGCGTCGAGTGGCTCGGCCGAGGCCTGGTAGCGCCGCGCGATCTGCCGTTCGCCCTCCTCGTCGGGGTAGCCCATCTCGATGCGCAAGAGGAAGCGGTCGAGCTGCGCCTCGGGGAGGGCGAAGGTGCCCTCGAGCTCGATCGGGTTCTGGGTGGCCAGGACCAGGAATGGATCGGGGAGGAGCCGGGTCTGCCCCTCGGCCGAGACCTGTCGCTCCTGCATCGCCTCAAGCAGCGACGACTGGGTGCGGGGCGTGGCGCGGTTGATCTCGTCGACGAGGAGCAGGTTGGCGAAGACGGGCCCCGGCACGAACCGGAACTCTCCCTTGTCGAGGATGCTGCTGCCGGTGACGTCGGTGGGGAGCAGGTCCGGAGTGCCCTGCACTCGTGCGAAGCTGAGCCCCAGTGCCTTGCTGAAGGCTCGCGCCAGGAGGGTCTTCCCGACCCCTGGGACGTCCTCGACCAGGGCATGCCCCTCGGCCAGCAGGGCGGTGGCCATCTGGCGCAGGGGTTGCGAGGCGCCGACGACCGCGGCCGAGACGCTCGATCCCAGCTCGTCCAGGAACTGCGCCCCGGCGAGGGAGGCCGACTCCGTCATTCCCCGATCAGCAGGCTGCGGAGCTCCGCCTCATGTTCGGCCGACGTGACCGCCAGCAGCTTATCCCCGGCGCGCAACGTGGTGTCGGCACGGACCACCATGGCGTGCTCGTCTCGCACCACGACCGCGATCGAGCTCCCCTCGGGAAGCTCCAGGTCGCGCAGCACCTTCCCGATCACTGGTGAGCTGGCGTCAAGCTGCGCCTCGACGATCTGGACCTCGCCGCCCTCGAGCTCGGCGAGGTGGAGGAGGTCGTGGATCGGGATCTCGTGCTCGATCAGGGCCAGGATGCTGCGAGTCGGGCTGACCGTGTCGTCGATCGCCAGGCGGCGGAAGAGCGCCTCGTTGCTCGGGTTGTTGACCCGGGCGATGGCACGCGGCACGTTGAACTTCATCTTGGCCACCTGGCAGGCGACCAGGTTGTCCTCGTCGTCCCCGGTGACGGCGGCGATCACGTCGGCGCGGGCCATCCCCGCCTCGGCCTGGTAGCGTCCCTCGCAGCCGTCGTTCGGGATCACCATGCTGCCGAGCTCGTCGGCGATGGTGCGAGCGCGAGCCGGATCCTTCTCGATCATGACCACCTCGTGCCCGGCGGCCAGCAGCTCCTTGGTCAGGTAGTAGCCCACGTTCCCACCGCCGACGACCACCACGTACACGTCAGGCGTCCTCGCCGCTGGCTGCGGCTTCTTCGATCGCAGCCTCGGCATTCGCGGCCGCTCGGGACCCGGCCGGCGGGACTCCCTGCCGCGGCTCGGCGGTCGGCGGCTCCACCGCGCCGTTGGTCGCCTCGGCTCCCGCGGTCGCGGCCACGACCAGCGCATCGGCGAGGATCACCGTGCGGCAGATCGTCTCGAGGCCGAGCGTCCGATAGGCCTCTGCGCGCAGGGGGTCATTGATCTTGGCGATCACACGCGGGATCCCGAAGATGTGCTTCCCAAGCTGTGCCGCCAGCGTGTTGCGGTTGTCGCCCTCGCTCAGGGCCATCAGCAGGTCGGCGAGGTCGGCACCCGCGCCACGCAGGATGTCCTCGTCGCTTCCGCTGCCACGCACCGTCACGCCGCCGAAGGTGCTCGGCAACCGGTTGAAGGCACGCTGATCGACGTCGATCACGGTCACGTGGTCGCCGCGCTGGTCGAGCTCGGCCGCGGTCCGTGCACCGACGCGCCCGCAGCCGATGATGATCACCCTCATGGCGTGTGTGCCAGCTCCTCCGTCTCGGCCCGCAGGCACCAGACCGGTGTCGTCGAGTTGCGCATGACGTACGGGACGGTGCGTCCTGCATCCCATCCACCGCCGAAGCGCCGCTTATAGCGTAGTCCCATCACGATCAGGTCGGCGCGCCGCTCGACGGCGTCGTCCACGATCGCGGCGCCCGCTGCGCGCGCCTGCGCGATCCCCGTCTCGACCAGCACCTCGTGCTCGGTCAGGAATGTCTCACCGTGTCCGAGCGCCTCGTCGGCGAAGGCGACCGCCACGGGGTCCTGCGCGTCGAGCTGCCGCTCGAACGGGATCTCGATCACGTGCAGCAGGAAGGCCTTGCCGGCGGTTCCCGCCAGCAGAATGGCGGTGAGCCGCAGGGCGGCGTCATCCGCCTCGGTTCCGGCGATCGGCACCACGATGCGGTCGAAGGTGAGCAGGGCGGGGCGCTTCTCGCGCCGGCCGAACATCATGCGACCGATATCCTACGGCGCGCTGTCACCCTCAGCGACCGATTGACAGCCGTTCGACGAGCCAGCGCGGGAGGCCCACCTCGCGCATGAGGCGCTGCGTCAGGGCGATGTCATAGCGGACCCGATGGAACTCGGCCGTCGCCGCCTCCGTGTCCAGTACCAGGTACGACGCTTCAGGGTTCCCGTCGCGGGGCTGCCCGACGCTTCCCGGATTGAGCATGTCGCGGCGCGTGTCGAGGGCGATTGGCGACGACGGCGTCGCGGCGATCACGGTGATGTGGATCCCATCGGCTCGATAGATGATTGGCAGATGGGTGTGACCGAAGAGGCACCGGCGCGTCTCGAAGGCAGGCAGGTTGGCGGCCGCGATGGCTGCGTCGGTGATGTACTCCCAGATAGGTTCGCGAGGTGAGCCGTGGACCGCCGTCAGGTCGCCGTCGCGGCGCACCTCCGGCAGGGCGGCGAGGTAGGCGCGCGAGTTCTCGTCGAGCACGGTGGTCGTCCACTCGATGGCGGCCTGCGCGTCCGGGTTGAACCATGAGGCATCGACCGTGCCGATCGCCGCGCCGTCGTGGTTGCCGGTGACCGCCCGCGCGCCCAGCTCCTGGAGTCGCCGGATCACCTCGTTTGGCTGCGGCCCGTACCCGACGATATCGCCGAGGACCCACAGCTCGTCGACCGGCCCCAGCGCCTCGGTGACGGCGTCGAGCGCAGCGAGATTGGCGTGGATGTCCGACAGGACAGCGAGGCGCATGGGGGTCGGAGTATACCGATGGTCAGCCGAGCGGCCGACGGCCCGGCTCGCCGGCGCGCCGCGGGAATCGAGGGTCGGTCCGACGCTCCTTCGGCACGATCACGAAGCGATGGCCGCCCAGCGCGGGGAGGCCGGGATCCGCGATCCGGAGGCGACCGCCACCGAGCTGCCCGATCGCCGCCCGCCCGCGCCGCACCTCCTCGTCGGCGTCGGAGAGCCGGCCTTTCCACGCGAGCAGCCACCCTCCCGGCGTCACGAGCGGCAGCGCGAGCTCCGCGAGTGCGGGCAGCGCGGCACAGGCCCTCGCGGTCGCCAGGTCGTAACGCTCTCGATGCTTCAAATCGCGCCCGAGCGCCTCGGCCCGGTCGGCGATGACGGTGATGTTCGGCAGGCCGAGCGCCTCCACGAACTCGGCCAGGATCGCGGCCTTCTTGCCCATCGAGTCGACCAGGGTCCAGCGCGTCTCCGGCCGTGCCATGGCCAGCGGCAGCGCGGGCAGGCCGCCGCCCGAGCCCAGGTCGATGGCGCGGGCGGGTGCCATCCGATCGATCTCCGGGAGTGCCGCGAGCGAGTCGAGCAGATGCAGGCGCGCGACGTCGTCCGCCGAGGTGAGGCGAGTGAGATTCAAGCGACGATTGCCGGCGAGGAGTCGCTCGACGAACCGCTCTGTCCGGTCGAGGAAGCCGGCCGGCAGGACGTTGGCAATCATGGGCGCGTCGGCGAGCAGCCCCTCGAGCGCTCGTCGTGCATCGGCCGCAGTCAGCTGATCGGTGCTGGGCAACGAAAATGCCTCTCCGGTGGCGTTTCGGTCTTCCCGGTCACGAGCGGTCTTGGTGGCCGGCTTTCGCATCGGCCCCGCGCGCGCCCGGTTACCGTACTCGGCCGCCGGGGAAGCAGGACAACCAGCGTACGCCGCTCGGCGGGGGCCGACAACCCGGGTTATCCACCAATCTCCGCACGTGGAGCCGATCTGTGGATAAGTCGCCGGGCTATACTCGCCTTCGATGACGCCAGGGGCCCGGCGGGCCGGTACGATCGGGGACCAGTGGCGGCGGCGCTGAAAAGCGGCTCGCCGCGCTTCGCTCACCAGAGCGAGGCTGAATTGGCCCGAATCCTCGATTTCTACGGTGTCGCGTGGCGATACGAACCCGACCTCTTCCCCATCTGCTGGAACGCCGACGGCGCGGTCGTCGAGTCGTTCGCGCCGGATTTCTACCTGCCCGAGATCGATCTCTACGTCGAGCTGACGACCCTCAGGCAGACGCTGGTTCGCAAGAAGAACCGCAAGCTGCGCTGGCTCCGCCAGCTCTACCCCGAGATCCGGGTGAAGCTCTTCTACGCTCGTGACTTTCGGGCGCTGATGGTCAAGTACGGCCGCCTCGACTTCCTGGCCGATGTCGCCGCCATGAACGGCAACGGGCCGCTGAACCGGTGATGCACGCCGACGTCGAGGAGGTACTGCTCAGCGGGGAAGAGGTGCAGACCCGCGTGGCCGAGCTGGGAGCCCAGCTGGCCGTCGACTACGAGGGCCGTGATCCCGTCCTGGTCAGCGTCCTGAAGGGCTCGATCATCTTCCTGGCGGACCTCGTGCGGGCGATGCCGATCCCGCTGGCGATCGACCTGATGGAGGTCAGCAGCTACGGCGCGTCGACCGAGTCGAGCGGCCAGGTGCGGATCCTCAAGGACCTCTCGACCTCCATCGAGGGGCGAGAGGTGATCGTGGTTGAGGACATCATCGATACCGGCCTGACCCTCAACTACTTGTTGCGCTACCTGCACGACAAGGGACCGGCCTCGATCAAAATCTGCTGCCTGCTGGACAAGCCGGCGCGGCGCCTTGCGCCGATTGAGATCGACTACCGCGGCTTCACGATCGCCGACCGGTTCGTGATCGGGTACGGCCTTGACTACAGCGAGCGCTATCGCAACCTGCCGTACATCGGCGTGCTGCGGCCATCGGTCTACAGCGCGGCCGCACCGGCCTAGTCCGCATGCCCGACGGTCCTCCGGGCGGCCGCTTTCGTCTCCCGATCCTGCTCGGCAGCGTCCTGATGGTTGCCGCCGGGTTCCTCACCTGGTGGCAGGCAGGCGGCGAGACCGTCGAGGGCGTGCCGATCCCCGCCAGCGCCGGGATCGGGCTGGAGGGGCCGGGGATCGTGGTCTACGGCGCCGCACTGGCAGCCCTCGTGCTGCTCGACATCGGCTACATGCGGGGCCGCTGGGGTTTCGTGCTAGACGGTCCGTGGGTCTACCTGACCCTGGGCCTGATCGCCGCCGGCGCTCTCGCCTACCGGATCTGGGAGCTGTGGTCGGTCGGCTTCCTGCCCCTGCCGCAGCGTTCCCCGGGCCTCGCCGCAGCCGCGGTCGGGATCGGCCTAGTCCTGTATGGAGCCGGCCGGGGATTCGGCGCTCGGCGGCCGGTCTAGCGCGCGGCCGGCAGGAGCAGCGGGCTGATGAGGATCCAGCCTACGACGACGGCGACCAGCAGGCCGCCGAGGATCAGCATCGGGCGCAGGTCCGGCCGGTAGTCCCGCGGTGAGCGGCGGGGCGGGGGCGCGTCGCGGGACATCGGCTCCGGCTAGATCTCGCCCAGGTAGGCCTGGCGCACCTGCTCGTTGGCGGCGAGGTTGGCCGCCGTGTCGGAGAGGATGATCTGACCGGTCTGCAGCACGTAGCCCCGTGTCGCGACGTTGAGCGCCATCAGGGCGTTCTGCTCCACCAGCAGGATCGCCGTGCCCTGGGCATGGATTTCTTGGATGGTCTCGAAGATCTGCTCGACCAATGTCGGGGCCAACCCCATCGAAGGCTCGTCGAGCAGAAGCACGCTCGGGCTGGTCATCAGCGCGCGACCCATTGCGAGCATCTGCTGCTCGCCTCCGCTGAGCGTGCCGGCAACCTGGCTCCGCCGCTCCTTGAGGCGGGGGAACATCTCGTAGGCGCGGTCGATACCGGCATGAACGTCTCCGTCCGTCTGTAGCGTGAACCCACCCATCCGCAGGTTCTCCTCGACTGTCAGGCGGGCGAACGTCCGTCTCCCCTCCGGCACCTGGACGACGCCGCGCTCGACAATGTGATGGGGGAGCACCGCCGTCAGGTCCTCCCCGTCCAGCCGGACGCTTCCGGAACGTGGCCGGATGAGCCCGGAGATGCAGCTGAGCGTGGTCGTCTTGCCCGCGCCATTGGCCCCGATGAGGGTCACGATCTCACCCTTGCCGACGGTCAGCGAAACCTGGCGCAGCGCGTGGATATTCCCGTAGTAGGCGTTCAGGTCCTGCACCTCGAGCTGCTTCATTGGCCGGCCGGTCCAGCATCCTGGCTGGGATCAGCCTGGGCCGCGACGGGCCCAGGGACGGGCGCCGCCCCGCCGCGCCCCAGGTACGCCTCGATCACCCGTGGGTTGGCCTGGATCTCGCGAGGAGCACCTTCGGCGATCTTCTCGCCGTAGTCGAGCACCGTGATCCGTTCGGAGATGCCCATCACCACGCGCATGTGGTGCTCAATGAGCAGGATTGTGATGCCGAGTTCGTCACGCAGCCGACGGATGAAGTCGGTCATCCGGTGTGTCTCGGCGGGGTTCATCCCGGCCGTCGGCTCGTCGAGCATGAGCAGCTTCGGCTCGGTCGCAAGTGCGCGGGCGATTTCCAGCCTTCGCTGGTCCCCATAGGGGAGCTTGCTGGACTGGCCCTGGAAGCCCTGCTCCAGACCGACGAAGCGAAGGATGCGCACCGCCTCGTCGAACGCCGCCTGCTCCTCGAGCCGCACGCCCGGGGTGCGCAACACCGACGCGATCCACCCGGCCTGCAAAAAGTGGTGGCGGCCCACCAGGACATTGTCGACGACCGACATCCCAGCGAAGAGCCGGATGTTCTGGTACGTCCGCGCGATGCCCAACCGGGCGATCTGGTCACGTCGCAGCTTTGCGATGGATTGACCCTCGAAGGTGATCTCCCCTTCATCGATGCGGTACCAGCCGGCGATGCAGTTGAAGAGTGTTGTCTTACCCGCTCCATTTGGCCCGATCACACTCACGATCGAGCGCGGCTCGATCACCAGGTCGAGGTCGCGGACCGCCACGAGACCCCCGAACCGCTTGGTGATCCCCTTGGCGACCAGCTGTGGCATGGGCATCCCTTACCTCAGCGGCCGTCTGTGGGTGGGAGCGATGGTTCGGCGCCCGTCAGACTCGGATCCAGGTGGAGCTCCCGCGCAGCGAACCTGGTTGGCAGGATCCCCTCCGGCCGATACAGCATCATCGCGATGAGCGCGATGCCATAGAACAGGAATCGATACTCGGAGAATTCACGGAAGAGCTCGGGGACCCCAATCAGGAACACCGCCCCGAGGACAGCCCCCGGAATGCTTCCCATTCCCCCCACCACGACGATGGCGACGACATTGATCGACACCAGCAGCTGGATCGAACTGGAGAAGATCGATCCGATCAGCCCGGCGAAGATCGCACCGCCGAGACCGGCGAACGCAGCCCCGAGCATGTAGGCGAGGAGCTTGGTCTGCACCAGGTTGACGCCCAGTGCCTCCGCAACGTCCTCGTCCTCCCGGATGCTGATCCAGGCGCGTCCCAACCGTGACGCCCTCAGCCGCCAGGCGACGAAGGCTATTAAGGCCGCCGCGATTAACGCGATGTAGTAGATCTGGTTCGGTCCGGCAAGGAAGTGGTCAGGTGGGACGGCAATCGGCTTGGGGATATTGAGAATCCCGCGTGGACCGCCAAGGAACGCCTTGAGAAGGTCCGAGCCAGCCAGGACGCGGATGATCTCACCGAAGCCCAGGGTGGCGATGGCCAGGTAGTCGCCGCGGATGCCCAGGATCGGCAGCCCGAGCACCGCCCCGAAGAGCATGGCCAACAGGACGGCGGGGATGACCGCCGCCCAGAACGGCCAGTCGGCGATACCGTACTCGGCGGTCGAGGTCAGGAGCCCAACCGTATAGGCACCCACCGCGAAAAACGCAACGAAGCCGAGGTCGAGGAGACCAGCCAGGCCAAGCGTGATGTTGAGCCCCAGCCCCAACAGGACGTAGAGGGCAACGAGGGCGACCACCTGGGCTACGAACGAGCCGAGTGCTTCCGGAAGCACCAGGACGGCGAGTGCCAGTACCGCGTACGTGGGCCACAGCACAAATCGCCGCTGCATGGCTGGCAGGGCCGAAATGCGCCGGCGCAGGTGTGTGTAGGCAACGACCTCGCGCCCGCCGACGAACAGGGCCACGATGGCTATGGCGCCGATCGACGTGAGGCCAATCGGGGCGAAGAGGATCCGGGCAAGTCCGGCGAGCGGCGTGGTCAGCATCGCCGTTCTGAGGATCCCGCCGAACAGGGCTGCCAGCAGGACGGTGAGGAGCGCGGTGGTAAGGGGCCGGCGGGCCGCTACGGGCAGCGTCGAGATCGGTCCGCCGATCATGCCTACGACCGTGAACAGGGCCAGCGGGATCCAGGCGCCGCTAACCCCCAGGCCGAGGGTGAGCATGTCGTACAGCTGCGGAGAGGCATTGAGGAAGACCGCCCGAAGATCGATCACAGCCCCGATCAGGACGAGCCCCGTCACCGCACCGCCCGCGATCGCTCCGGCGAGCACGGCTGGCAAGATGCTGCGCAGCCCCCCAACGCGCGCGGCTCGCGCACCCATCAAGCCGGTTCCAAGGGCCGCCAGCAGGAGCGTCGTCTGGCCGAGCGTGATAACGTCCTTGATCAGCGGGCGTTGGTGGAAGACGGGAACGACTCCCACTATGCAGATA